>NZ_JAMPNG010000025.1:0-44371 GCF_028479245.1 Providencia sp. PROV223 | reverse complement strand
CATTGCATAATACCGCTCTTTCTGAATAAGAAAGAACCACTTAGTAAAAAAGGGCGTCTAATAGACGTCCTTTTTATACATTGCAAAATTCAGACGTTGCAAAATTAAGAACCTATCTCATCAATCATTTGTATAATTATTGGTGAGATAGGCTCTGAAACAACGAATTGATAACTGTGCGTATTCCTTTGCGCAGTTATATGAGATTTATTAAGGTTTTGCTCAGAAGATATGGTATATTTTACCGCTGCCACAAAAAGAATGTTATTTTCTTATTTGGTGTAGTTAAAAAATTTGCTGGGCATGCTGAAATTCCTGCAAAATGGAATAGCACTTGTGAAATGGGTAGCACTTGTAAAGTGATAGTACTGACGTACAAGTAGTACTTGCGAAATAAAATGTTGCTGCAACTTGTTGTGTTTGCAGAACGAATAACGCTAATTACCTCCATTAACAAGGCTAATTACTTTTAGATCGCAGGTGATGTTATTGATATCCCTATTAAATTTTGCAGGCTTAGTTTGTAGTAATTGAGGGATATGTTGGCATATTCTATTGGTTTGGCTTGGTTGTTTTACCTTTGTAAGCAAGCAGGCTATGTACATACTTCATGGTAACAGGTTGAATTATGAGTGCGAATAGCGAAGCTCAAGGAAGTGGACGCAGTGCAGACATCTTCAAGTGGGTCATTGTCTGTGCCTTATTAATAATTGCTATTGTTGGCAATTATTACTTCCGTCAATATAATCTCGCGCTGCGTGCATTTGCAGTTGTGGCTGTTGTCGCTATTGCAGGTGCTGTCGCTTTATGGACTACAAAAGGTAAAGCAACACTGGCGTTTGCACGCGAAGCTCGCGTCGAGATGAGAAAAGTCATTTGGCCTACTCGCCAGGAAACATTGCAAACTACTTTAATTGTTGCTGCAGTAACGGCTGTAATGTCTTTAATACTGTGGGGACTAGATGGTATCCTGGTGCGTTTAGTTTCATTTATTACAAGCCTGAGGTTATTCTAAATGTCCGATTCACCTAAAAAGCGCTGGTATGTCATTCAGGCATTCTCTGGTTTTGAAGGTCGCGTAGCACAATCTTTACGTGAACATATCAAATTACATGCTATGGAAGATTCTTTTGGCGAAGTTATGGTTCCAACAGAAGAAGTTGTTGAAATCCGTAGCGGTCAGCGCCGTAAGAGTGAACGTAAATTCTTCCCAGGCTATGTCTTGGTCCAAATGGTCATGAACGATGACTCTTGGCACTTAGTGCGTAGTGTACCGCGTGTAATGGGGTTCATTGGCGGAACGTCAGATCGTCCAGCGCCAATTAGCGATAAAGAAGTTGACGCTATCATGAACCGCTTACAACAAGTTGGTGATAAACCACGTCCGAAAACACTGTTTGAACCAGGTGAAATGGTTCGTGTTAGCGAAGGTCCATTTGCTGACTTTAACGGTGTTGTTGAAGAAATTGACTATGAAAAGAGCCGCTTAAAAGTCTCTGTTTCTATCTTCGGTCGCGCAACTCCAGTCGAATTGGATTTTGGTCAGGTAGAAAAAGCCTAATCTAAGCGACAAAACTGACTTGCAAAAGGCGTGAAATTTGACTACAATTTCGCGCCTTTTGTTTTTATGTTCGGCGCAAATTAATGTGCGGGACATGTTTAATGTAACGGGGAGCCTTGCAAATTGTAAGGCGCTATCACCCATCTAGAGGAAATATCATGGCTAAGAAAGTTCAAGCCTACGTTAAGCTGCAAGTTGCAGCTGGTATGGCGAACCCAAGTCCACCAGTTGGTCCAGCTCTGGGTCAACAAGGTGTTAACATCATGGAATTCTGTAAAGCGTTCAACGCAAAAACAGACAGCCTGGAAAAAGGTTTACCAATTCCTGTTGTTATTACTGTTTACGCAGACCGTTCTTTCACTTTCGTTACCAAAACTCCACCTGCAGCAGTTCTGCTGAAAAAAGCAGCTGGCGTTAAGTCTGGTTCAGGCAAGCCTAACAAAGATAAAGTTGGTAAAGTGACCTCTGCTCAGATTCGCGAAATCGCTGAAACTAAAGCTGCGGACATGACTGGTGCTGATGTTGACGCAATGATGCGTTCAATTGAAGGTACTGCTCGTTCCATGGGCCTGGTAGTGGAGGACTAAGACAATGGCTAAACTGACTAAGCGCATGCGCAATATCCGTGAAAAAGTTGATGCAACTAAACAGTACGACATCAACGAAGCCGTTGCACTGCTGAAAGAATTAGCAACTGCTAAATTCGTAGAAAGCGTTGACGTAGCTATCAACCTGGGCATCGATGCTCGTAAATCTGACCAAAACGTTCGCGGTGCAACTGTACTGCCACACGGTACTGGCCGTTCAGTTCGCGTTGCTGTGTTCGCACAAGGCGCAAACGCTGAAGCTGCTAAAGCTGCAGGCGCTGAACTGGTAGGTATGGAAGATCTGGCTGATAAAATCAAAGCTGGTGAAATGGACTTTGACGTTGTTATTGCTTCTCCAGATGCAATGCGCGTTGTTGGCCAATTAGGTCAAGTTCTGGGCCCACGTGGTCTGATGCCAAACCCGAAAGTTGGTACTGTAACTCCAAACGTTGCTGAAGCAGTTAACAATGCTAAAGCAGGTCAGGTTCGTTACCGTAATGACAAAAACGGAATCATCCACACCACTATCGGTAAAGTTGATTTCGACACTAACAAACTGAAAGAAAACTTAGAAGCACTGCTGATCGCGCTGAAAAAAGCAAAACCAGCTTCTGCTAAAGGTGTTTTCATCAAGAAAGTTAGCCTGTCTACCACTATGGGTGCAGGTGTTGCTGTTGACCAAGCTGGTCTGTCAGCGACAGTTTAATTGCTATAGCTTCGGCTAATTGGTAATTAGGCTTTACCTTTGCGTCAAATTTGTATAAAATTTGACGCCTTGAGTTTGTTGGGTATAGCAATATACTCAACAAACCACAAATTTCGGTATGGAGTCTGGCCTTTCCAGACCCCGTCCAAGACCGCAGGTGTAGTCTAACCGCTGCTTAATTTACCTGCGTAGACGGTGACAGAGATACCTAGAATTTAATTCTGGATTTCTATTCTGCTCACCGTGTTTTAGCGCTCTTACATAATGTTGTGTTTGAGTGATGTGAGTCCCGGGGTTTCCCGGTTAATCCAGGAGCAAGAAGCTAATGGCACTAAATCTTCAAGACAAACAAGCGATTGTTGCTGAAGTCAGCGAAGTAGCCAAAGGCGCGCTTTCTGCAGTTGTTGCTGATTCACGCGGCGTAACTGTAGCAAAAATGACTGAACTGCGTAAAGCAGGTCGCGAAGCTGGCGTTTATATCCGTGTTGTTCGTAACACACTGATCCGCCGTGCTGTTGAAGGTACTTCTTATGACGTACTGAAAGACGTGTTTGTCGGTCCAACCTTAATTGCTTTCTCTAACGAACACCCGGGCGCTGGCGCTCGTCTGTTCAAAGAGTTCGCGAAAGCGAATCCAGCATTTGAGATTAAAGCTGCGGCCTTTGAAGGTGAGTTAATCCAAGCGAAAGATATCGATCGTCTGGCAACTCTCCCAACTTACGATGAAGCAATCGCACGCCTGATGTCAACCATGAAAGAAGCCGCTGCAGGCAAATTGGTTCGTACTCTGGCTGCTCTGCGCGATCAGAAAGAAGCTGCATAAGCCCTTTCCTTCGTTGCTTTTTAACGTATAAACTATTTCTGAATTTTAGGAACACTTGTTATGTCTATCACTAAAGACCAAATCCTTGATGCAGTTGCAGAAATGTCTGTAATGGACGTTGTTGAACTGATTACTATGATGGAAGAAAAATTCGGCGTTTCTGCTGCTGCAGCTGTTGCTGTTGCTGCGGGCCCAGCTGAAGCTGCTGAAGAAAAAACTGAATTCGACGTTGTACTGTCAGCTGTTGGCGGTAACAAAGTTGCAGTTATCAAAGCAGTTCGTGGTGCAACCGGTCTTGGCCTGAAAGAAGCTAAAGACATGGTAGAATCTGCTCCAGCTACTATTAAAGAAGCTGCAAGCAAAGACGAAGCTGAAGCTCTGAAAAAATCTCTTGAAGAAGCAGGCGCTTCTGTTGAACTTAAATAAGTTCAACTTCAAGAACGCAGCCTGATCTAATTAGGCTGACGGCTGGTGATTTTTTAATCACCAGCCTTTTTGCGCTGTAAGGCGTGATGGGTGTTAACAGCTTTTCACGCAGTTTTAATGTTAACAACAACCCTCCAATACTTCTTTCTATTGACGACTTAATATACTGTGTTCTTCGCTACGACCCGCTCGGGTAGCTCGGTAGCAATGGCAACGCAATGAAATGATTTAAGAGTAATAGCAATGAGTATTAAGGAAAGTATTCATTTTCCATTTCTTATATAAAAACGCGTTGCGGTTCAGTCTCTTAAACTAAGAGCTAACCACTTGGGTCACTGATCAACGAGCTGAGGAAACCTATGGTTTACTCCTATACCGAGAAAAAACGTATCCGTAAGGACTTTGGTAAGCGTCCACAAGTTTTGGACATACCTTATCTCCTTTCTATCCAACTTGACTCGTTCCAGAAGTTTATCGAGCAAGATCCAGATGGCCAGAATGGGCTGGAAGCAGCTTTCCGTTCTGTGTTTCCAATTCAGAGCTACAGCGGTAATGCTGAATTACAATATGTCAGCTATCGTTTAGGCGAGCCTGTTTTTGATGTTAAAGAATGTCAAATTCGCGGTGTAACTTACTCTGCGCCTTTACGTGTGAAATTACGTCTCATCGTTTATGAGCGTGAAGCACCGGAAGGAACTGTTAAAGACATCAAAGAACAAGAAGTTTACATGGGTGAAATTCCACTCATGACTGAAAACGGAACTTTCGTTATCAACGGTACTGAGCGTGTTATCGTTTCTCAGTTACACCGTAGTCCAGGTGTATTCTTTGACAGCGATAAAGGTAAAACACACTCTTCAGGTAAAGTGCTATATAACGCACGTATTATCCCTTACCGTGGTTCATGGCTTGATTTCGAATTCGACCCGAAAGATAACCTGTTTGTACGTATTGACCGTCGCCGTAAATTACCTGCGACCATTATTCTGCGTGCAATGGATTACAACACCGAAGAAATCTTAAATCTGTTCTTCGAAAAAACAGTATTCCAAATCCGTGATAATAAACTGATGATGACGCTGGTTCCTGAGCGTTTACGTGGTGAAACTGCTTCGTTTGATATCGAAGCGAACGGTAAAGTCTATGTAGAAAAAGGCCGCCGTATCACTGCACGTCACATTCGTCAGTTAGAGAAAGAAGAAGTCAATAGCATCGAAGTTCCTGTTGAATATATCGCAGGTAAAGTTGTTGCTAGAGACTATATTGATGAAAGCACCGGTGAGCTGATTTGTGCAGCGAACATGGAACTTTCTTTAGATATGTTGGCACGTCTGAGCCAGTCTGGTCATAAAACAATCGAAACATTGTTTACCAATGACTTAGACCACGGTGCTTACATTTCTGAAACCGTTCGTGTCGACCCAACTAACGACCGCCTGAGTGCATTGGTAGAAATCTACCGCATGATGCGTCCTGGTGAGCCACCAACCCGTGAAGCTGCAGAAAACTTGTTCGAGAACCTGTTCTTCTCTGAAGATCGTTACGACTTGTCTGCGGTAGGTCGCATGAAGTTCAACCGTTCACTGAACCGTGAAGAAATCGAAGGTTCAGGTATCCTGAGTGAAGAAGACATCATTGATGTTATGCGTAAACTCATCGATATCCGTAACGGTAAAGGCGAAGTGGATGATATCGACCACCTAGGTAACCGTCGTATTCGTTCTGTTGGTGAAATGGCAGAGAACCAATTCCGTGTCGGTCTGGTTCGTGTTGAGCGTGCAGTGAAAGAGCGTCTTTCTCTGGGCGACCTCGATGCATTAATGCCACAAGATATGATCAATGCGAAACCAATTTCAGCCGCAGTTAAAGAGTTCTTTGGTTCCAGCCAGCTGTCTCAATTTATGGACCAGAACAACCCGTTGTCTGAAATTACGCACAAACGTCGTATCTCTGCGTTAGGCCCAGGTGGTTTGACTCGTGAGCGTGCGGGCTTCGAAGTACGTGACGTTCACCCAACTCACTACGGTCGTGTCTGTCCAATCGAAACGCCTGAAGGTCCAAACATCGGTCTGATCAACTCATTATCTGTTTATGCACAGACCAATGAGTACGGTTTCTTAGAAACCCCATACCGTTTAGTACGTGATGGCTTAGTGACAGACGAAATCCATTATCTGTCTGCAATTGAAGAAGGTAACTTCATCATTGCTCAGGCGAACACCGTTTTAGGTGATGATGGTAGCTTTGTTGAAGAACTGATTACGTGTCGTAACAAAGGTGAATCAAGCTTATTCAGCCGTGAACAGGTTGAATATATGGACGTTTCGACTCAACAGGTTGTTTCTGTTGGTGCGTCCCTGATCCCATTCCTTGAACACGATGACGCCAACCGTGCATTGATGGGTGCAAACATGCAACGTCAAGCGGTTCCTACTCTGCGTGCTGACAAACCATTAGTTGGTACAGGTATGGAGCGTGCAGTAGCGGTTGACTCTGGTGTTACTGCTGTTGCAAGACGTGGTGGTTCGGTTCAGTACGTTGATGCTTCTCGTATCGTTATCAAAGTTAACGAAGATGAGATGTACCCAGGCGAAGCTGGAATCGATATTTATAACCTGACTAAATATACCCGTTCTAACCAGAACACCTGTATTAGCCAGATGCCTTGTGTATCTTTAGGTGAGCCAGTTGAACGTGGTGACGTGTTAGCGGATGGTCCTTCAACAGACCTCGGTGAATTAGCACTTGGTCAAAACATGCGCGTGGCATTCATGCCATGGAATGGTTATAACTTCGAAGACTCCATCTTAGTTTCTGAGCGTGTTGTTCAAGAAGACCGTTTTACAACTATTCATATTCAAGAGCTCTCTTGTGTGTCTCGTGACACTAAATTAGGGCCTGAAGAAATCACTGCAGATATTCCAAACGTCGGTGAAGCTGCACTGTCTAAACTTGATGAATCCGGTATCGTGTATATTGGTGCGGAAGTGAAAGGCGGCGATATTCTGGTTGGTAAAGTGACACCTAAAGGTGAAACTCAGCTGACGCCAGAAGAGAAACTGTTACGTGCTATCTTTGGTGAAAAAGCATCAGACGTTAAAGACTCTTCTTTACGTGTTCCTAACGGTGTATCTGGTACGGTTATTGACGTACAAGTATTTACCCGTGACGGCGTAGAGAAAGACAAACGTGCATTAGAGATCGAAGAAACTCAGTTACGTGATGCGAAGAAAGACTTAACAGAAGAGCTACGTATTTTCGAAGCAGGTCTGTTTGCACGTATCCGTTCTGTACTGGTTAACGGCGGAATTGAAGCTGAAAAACTGGACAAACTGCCTCGCGACCGTTGGTTAGAGTTATCTTTAGCTGACGAAGAGAAGCAAAACCAGTTAGAGCAATTAGCTGAACAGTATGACGAACTGAAATCTGAGTTCGAGAAAAAACTCGATGCAAAACGTCGTAAAATTACTCAAGGTGATGACTTAGCACCGGGTGTACTGAAAATTGTTAAGGTTTATCTGGCTGTTAAACGTCAGATCCAACCGGGTGATAAAATGGCGGGTCGCCATGGTAACAAAGGTGTTATCTCAAAAATCAACCCAGTTGAAGACATGCCTTACGATGAAAACGGTAACCCAGTTGATATCGTTCTGAACCCGCTGGGCGTACCATCACGTATGAACATCGGTCAGATTTTGGAAACTCACTTAGGGATGGCAGCGAAAGGTATTGGTGAGAAAATCAATGCTATGCTTAAACAGCAAGAAGAAGTTGCCAAACTGCGTGAGTTTATCCAAAAAGCATACGATTTAGGTGATGATCCACGCCAGAAAGTTGACTTGAACACTTTCTCTGACGAAGAAGTTATGCGTTTGGCTGAGAACCTGAAAAAAGGTATGCCAATTGCAACACCAGTATTTGATGGTGCGAAAGAGAAAGAAATCAAAGAACTGCTGAAATTGGGTGGTCTGCCAACTTCAGGTCAGATTACATTATTCGATGGTCGTACTGGCGAGCGCTTTGAGCGCCAAGTAACTGTTGGCTACATGTATATGCTGAAACTGAACCACTTGGTTGACGATAAGATGCACGCCCGTTCAACAGGTTCTTATAGCTTGGTTACTCAGCAACCGCTGGGTGGTAAAGCGCAGTTCGGTGGTCAGCGTTTCGGGGAGATGGAAGTGTGGGCACTGGAAGCATACGGTGCAGCCTATACTCTTCAAGAAATGCTTACAGTTAAATCGGATGACGTTAACGGCCGTACGAAGATGTATAAAAACATCGTCGATGGCAGCCATCAGATGGAACCTGGTATGCCGGAATCTTTCAACGTATTACTGAAAGAAATTCGCTCACTGGGTATCAACATCGAGCTGGAAGACGAGTAATTCGTTTTATGCCGGAAAGCTTGCTTTCCGGCACATGTAAGCACTGGGATTTGGGGAGAGTGTCTTTGAACACTCACCTGACAGGTCTAACTCCGACAGGAGCATTTTGTGAAAGACTTAATAAAGTTTCTGAAAGCGCAAACCAAGACCGAAGAGTTTGATGCTATCAAGATTGCTCTGGCATCACCTGATATGATCCGTTCATGGTCATTCGGTGAAGTTAAAAAGCCAGAAACCATTAACTACCGTACGTTCAAACCTGAGCGTGACGGTCTTTTCTGTGCGCGTATTTTCGGGCCAGTAAAAGACTACGAATGTCTGTGCGGTAAGTACAAACGTTTAAAACACCGTGGTGTGATTTGTGAGAAGTGTGGCGTTGAAGTTACACAGACCAAAGTCCGTCGTGAGCGCATGGGTCACATTGAACTTGCATCTCCGACTGCACACATTTGGTTCTTAAAATCACTGCCATCCCGTATCGGCTTGCTGCTTGATATGCCACTGCGTGATATCGAACGCGTTCTGTACTTTGAATCATATGTAGTTGTTGAAGGCGGTATGACTAGCCTTGAGCGTGCACAGATTCTGACAGAAGAGCAATACTTAGATGCGCTGGAAGAGTTCGGTGACGAATTTGATGCGAAAATGGGTGCGGAAGCAATCCAAGGCCTGCTGAAAAACCTCGATCTTGAGAACGAGTGTGAAACGCTGCGCGAAGAGTTAAACGAAACTAACTCTGAAACTAAGCGTAAGAAGCTGACTAAGCGTATCAAACTGCTAGAAGCATTTATCCAATCTGGTAACAAGCCAGAGTGGATGATCTTAAACGTATTACCTGTATTACCACCGGATCTGCGTCCATTAGTTCCACTCGATGGTGGTCGTTTCGCAACATCAGATCTAAACGATCTGTATCGTCGCGTAATCAACCGTAATAACCGTCTGAAACGCCTCCTGGATCTGGCTGCGCCAGACATCATCGTACGTAACGAAAAACGTATGTTGCAAGAAGCGGTTGACGCCCTGTTAGATAACGGTCGTCGTGGTCGCGCAATCACAGGTTCTAACAAACGTCCTCTGAAATCTTTGGCAGATATGATCAAAGGTAAACAAGGTCGTTTCCGTCAGAACTTACTTGGTAAGCGTGTTGACTACTCAGGTCGTTCTGTTATCACCGTAGGTCCATACCTGCGTCTGCATCAGTGCGGTCTGCCTAAGAAAATGGCTCTTGAGTTATTCAAACCATTTATCTATGGCAAATTAGAATTACGTGGTCTGGCAACAACCATTAAAGCTGCGAAGAAAATGGTTGAGCGCGAAGAAGCGGTTGTTTGGGATATCTTGGATGAAGTTATCCGTGAACACCCAGTTATGCTGAACCGTGCACCAACACTTCACCGTCTGGGTATCCAAGCTTTCGAACCTATTCTTATCGAAGGTAAAGCTATCCAATTGCACCCACTCGTTTGTGCGGCATATAACGCCGACTTCGATGGAGACCAAATGGCGGTACACGTTCCTCTGACTCTGGAAGCTCAGTTAGAAGCACGTGCGTTGATGATGTCAACCAACAACATCCTGTCACCTGCAAGTGGTGAGCCTATCATCGTTCCTTCACAGGACGTTGTATTGGGTCTTTACTACATGACACGTGACTGCGTAAACGCGAAAGGCGAGGGCATGGTATTAGCCGGTCCTAAAGAAGCTGAGCGTGTTTACCGTTCAGGTCATGCGTCACTGCATGCCCGCGTTAAAGTCCGTATCACTGAAGAAGTAAAAGATTCGGAAGGTAACATCACAATCAACACGGGCTTAGTTGACACTACTGTTGGTCGTGCAATTTTATGGATGATCGTACCGAAAGGTCTGCCTTACGAATTGGTTAACCAAGCGTTAGGTAAAAAAGCGATCTCTAAAATGCTGAACACCTGTTACCGTGTTCTGGGCCTGAAGCCTACTGTTATTTTTGCTGACCAAATCATGTATACCGGTTTTGCCTATGCGGCACGTTCTGGTGCATCAGTTGGTATCGATGATATGGTTATTCCAGAGAAAAAAGCTGGAATTATCGCCGAAGCAGAAGCTGAAGTTGCAGAAATTCAGGAACAGTTCCAGTCTGGTCTGGTTACAGCAGGCGAACGTTACAACAAAGTTATCGATATCTGGGCAGCGGCAAACGAACGTGTTGCTAAAGCGATGATGGAAAACTTATCGACTGAAGCGGTTATTAACCGTGATGGCGTCGAAGAACAACAAGTTTCTTTCAACAGTATCTTTATGATGGCCGACTCCGGTGCTCGTGGTTCTGCAGCTCAGATTCGTCAGCTAGCCGGTATGCGTGGTCTGATGGCTAAGCCAGATGGCTCAATCATCGAAACACCAATCACGGCAAACTTCCGTGAAGGTCTGAACGTTCTCCAGTACTTTATTTCTACGCACGGTGCGCGTAAAGGTCTTGCCGATACCGCATTGAAAACAGCGAACTCCGGTTATCTGACACGTCGTTTAGTTGACGTTGCACAGGACTTGGTGGTAACTGAAGACGACTGTGGAACTCACGAAGGTATCCTGATGACTCCGGTTATCGAGGGTGGCGACGTTAAAGAACCACTGCGTGAGCGTGTACTGGGTCGTGTGACTGCAGAAGATATCCTGATCCCAGGAACTGCGGACATTCTAGTTCCACGTAATACATTACTGCACGAAAAACTGTGTGACCTGTTAGAAGCTAACTCAGTCGACAGCGTTAAAGTTCGTTCAGTTGTAAGTTGTGAAACTGACTTCGGTGTGTGTGCTCACTGTTATGGTCGTGACCTTGCTCGTGGTCACATCATCAACAAAGGTGAAGCTATCGGGGTTATCGCGGCACAGTCAATCGGTGAGCCGGGTACACAGTTAACGATGCGTACGTTCCACATCGGGGGTGCGGCATCTCGTGCGGCGGCAGAATCTAGCATTCAAGTCCGTAACACAGGTACTCTGAAACTGGTTAACGCAAAATTCGTTACGAACTCAGAAGGTAAACTGGTTATTACTTCACGTAATACAGAGCTGCGTCTGATTGACGAATTCGGTCGTACTAAAGAAAGCTATAAAGTCCCTTACGGTGCGCACTTGACGAAAGGCGATGGCGATGCAGTAACGGGCGGTGAAACTGTTGCGAACTGGGATCCACATACCATGCCAGTCGTCAGTGAAGTATCGGGTATTATCAGCTTCTCTGACATGCTTGATGGTCAAACAATGACGCGTCAGACTGATGAATTAACCGGTCTGTCTTCAATCGTTGTTCTGGATACTGCGGAACGTACCAGTGGTGGTAAAGACCTACGTCCTGCTTTACGTGTTATTGACGCAAATGGTAACGACGTTCTTATACCTAACACAGACATGCCTGCTCAGTACTTCTTACCGGGTAAAGCAATTGTTCAGTTAGATGATGGCATCGCAATCAATGTCGGTGATACCTTAGCGCGTATTCCACAAGAATCTGTGGGTACTAAAGATATCACGGGTGGTCTGCCACGCGTAGCTGACTTGTTCGAAGCACGTCGTCCGAAAGAGCCTGCAATCTTGGCTGAAATCAGCGGTATTATCTCGTTTGGTAAAGAAACCAAAGGGAAGCGTCGTCTGGTTATCACACCATTAGATGGTAGCGATCCGTACGAAGAGATGATCCCTAAATGGCGTCAGCTTAACGTGTTCGAAGGTGAGATCGTTGAACGTGGTGACGTGGTTTCCGATGGTCCAGAATCTCCACACGATATTCTGCGTTTGCGTGGTGTCCATGCTGTTACGCGTTATATCACTAACGAGGTTCAGGAAGTTTACCGCTTACAAGGCGTTAAGATTAACGATAAACACATTGAAGTTATCGTTCGTCAGATGCTGCGTAAAGTCACTATCGCGGATGCAGGAAGTTCTGAATTCCTCGAAGGTGAACAAGTCGAGTACTCACGTGTTAAAGTTTCTAACCGTAAACTGGAACAAGAAGGCAAAATTCCAGCGAACTTTGCTCGTGACCTGTTGGGTATTACTAAGGCATCTCTGGCAACAGAATCCTTTATCTCAGCAGCATCGTTCCAAGAAACGACACGCGTACTGACTGAAGCAGCAGTTGCAGGTAAACGTGATGAACTGCGCGGTCTGAAAGAAAACGTAATTGTTGGACGTCTGATCCCAGCAGGTACTGGTTTTGCGTATCACCAAGACCGTATCCGCCGCCGTCATCTGAACGATGTTGTGGATGCACCACAAGTCAGTGCAGATGAAGCAACAGCGAACTTAGCTGAGCTGTTAAATGCAGGTTTCAGCAGCGACAACCAGAACTAATTTCTGATTTCACTGCAAAATTCCTGACAGAAGCCAGTACCGAAAGGTACTGGCTTTTTTATATCTAATAAAATGATAAATTGATTTTTATTTTTCTAATTTGAATTCATCAATAAATCCTTTTATTTCTTAAATTTATCTGAATATGTAATACGTATTTCTATTTTTAAAATATATCGGCCAGTGAAAAAACGTAATAATAATTTTCCGGGTTAAAAATTAAACGGTAATAAAAATAATAATACAAAAATCACTTTCAAATTATTTAATAGGAATAAATAAAAGGAATATACGATGGATAAAAAAAAGACAAATGAACAGGTAGATACAAATCAAGCCAGCCTTTCGGCTTATCATGGTTTATTATCAAATTCATTAGGGGTAATGAATACATCTCAGATAGTCACTGGGAACGGACAAATTGCGTTAGATTTAGTTGTTGTTATCGACACCAGTGGTTCAATGGCTGATGAAGCAGGGGATTTAAGTAAACAGATTGATGCGACGATTGAAGCGGCATCAGCAAAATGTCCATCGCATCTTCGTGCCACATTTTTAGGTATTGAAGGGACTTGGGCAAACACTAAGTTTGATCAATCTGCCAGTGAATATTTAATTAAGATCGGAGCGAACGAAAGGGATCTACAAGCAAGATTACCGTTTAAAGAATCCGATGGGCGAGATCATGCTGGAAATAAAGAAGATTTATGTCGCGCGGTTATTGATATTAGTAAACATTTTGATTGGCGTGATGATGCGCGTAGGGCTATTTTTGTGTTGGGTGATGAAGGGATGGAAGGTGGCGGCGGAATTCTTACTCGTGCTGCAATTGCAAAAAATAATGAAGCCATATCTGTCGCTCAAGAAAGAGGAATTAAGGTGTATACCTACCAAGGTACACCGGATGATAGCCCAACAAATCTAGATCGTTTTCCGACTCTTGCTGATAGAGATAACGTGACGAGGGAGTATGAACGACTAGCCAAAGAAACCGACGGACGTGCGTACATTTACACCACAGGGATTGCAAATTTCTCCTTGGTTTTACAGGAAATATTGTGTGACAGCTTAACACCACCAGTAAAACCAGATAAAGGTTTATTAAATTGTGATGCGGTGTGTGACAACTTGCCATTAATTATCAATACAGTAAATACATTGTCCGATATCATCAATAAAACTATCAACTCTTGTTGCCCAATAGACTCAGATACGAAACATGATGATTCATGCCAGTGTAAACATTAATATTGTGTTATGAAAATAAAAGCGGGAAAATATCCCCGCTTTTATAGTTATTACTGATAAGTTTCGTGATTAATAAAAAATACCAATAATTGCACAGTGCGCGACAAACCCAACCATCAATGGTACAGCGGTTCGTTTCACGACATCAAAAGGTTGCAGTTTTGCCCCACTCGATACGGCAATAATAACTCCCGCGACTGGTGACATACCTCGACCCATGTGTGAAGCTTGTTGCATTGGTAGGATCATGGCGATTGGGTTAGCGCCCATGCTATGCGCAATTTGTGGAATTAACTCAACGAATGCAAGGAATGGTGCATTACCTGAACCCATAATAATGGCTGCTGCAAGGGTCACTAATGCAAATACAATCGCCATGGCAAATGGTGGCAAGCCGACGGACTCAGCACCTAAAATCAGTTGGTCAATTGCTCCACTGACTTTAATACCATGAGCGAACACACCAGCAGCAACCAATAAGCCAACTACATTACTGAATGCATGACCCATACCATTTAAAAATGTTTGGAAGCCATTACAAACCGTTTTGAAATTACGTACGCGAAGTGTTTCAATCACCATACAAATTGCCATCGCAATCAGTACGATAGTCACAACATCTAAGTGAATACCGGAAAAGAACAAATTGGATGTTCCTACTGCCATAATAATGGGTAACATAGGAAGAATTGCATAATATCCAGGAACGGACTTAGTCGTTTCCTCTTTTTCATGGGACTGAACAGCTTTACCAATTTCAGGCACGAAACCTTGCTTACGGTCACAATGACGTTGCCAGAAAATATGGGTAATACCGACTACCAATACAGTCGCTAACGCGGCAGGGCCTTGATAGTAAAGTACATATTCAACAACAGACATATCGACAGCTTTTGCACCACGGATAGCATCAATTGCCGTTGGAGTATAGGCCACACCAAGGGATGTAGCGATAACCCCAGCCGCAGAAGCAGGTGATAATCCCAAACCAATCATAATGGGGAACATGGTACCCATTAACAATACAGCTAAGCCTGTTGCTGATGGAATGGCTAATTGCAAGATACTTGCCAGTAAGAAAGAGAAAAATAGTAGTACATAAGGTGAACGCATATTTTTCAGTGGCTTGGTTGCAACACGTACTACCGCTTCATTGGCACCTATATGGTCCATATAGTGCGCAAAGCCCATCAATGCCATGATCATTAAACCGAGATCTGCTGCGCGGCTACTGAATAAATCTCGCATGACTTCAAATGGATCGAGCCAAGTGATACCGGTGGTGGCGACATTTTTAGGGAGGATAGGCCCCCAGCCAAGGGCTAGGGTGAATATCATCAATACTAAGCCTGCAATTAATAATACCGGCTCAGCTTTGTATCCCTTCAAAATAAACCGCGCAACCAAAACAACGATAATCAGAACCGTTAGAATTGGGATCATGCTTTAGCTCCTGATTTGAAGCGTTCAGCGGTGATTTGTACCACTTGTTTTAATACATCGCTGGCGGCATGTAGGGATTTAACAGGTAGATATTCATAGATTGAATGGAAGTTATGTGCACCTGTGAAGATGTTAGGGCAAGGTAACCCATTTTGTGATAATGCGGCTCCATCATAGCCACCACGCATAGGAATGACTTTTGGTGTAATACCACAAGCTTGGTAGGCGTCAACAGCAATATCAATAGGGTAACGGTTATCATCTTGTAGGCTGTTGTAAACGTTAGAATAGCGATCTGATAGCTTACAAACAACACTTTCGCTGCCCCAGAGACTTTCACAGCTTTCTGCTAATTGTTTTAAGAAAGCCATACGTTTGCGATAGCCGTCTTCGGTAAAATCGCGAATGTCCATTTTTAACACGGTACGAGCGCTATTACCTGACATTTGTTTCACCCAATAATAGCCTTCGCGACCATCTGTATATTCAGGGGCTTCACCGCCGGGTAACATGGCAATAAATTTTTGCGCCATTAATAATGAATTAACGAGTTTGCCTTTCGCAGACATTGGATGAGCTGATTTACCCGTAAAGATGATTTCGGCATCACCCGCATTCCAGTTTTCATACACAAGTTCACCAATACCGCAGCAGTCTAAGGTGTAAGCAAAATCTGCTCCAAACTCTTTAACATCAAAAACTTTTGCGCCACGGAGGCCTTGTTCTTCGTCCGGAACAAAACCAATTTTAATGGTTCCGTGCTTGATTTCTGGGTTTTGCTTAAAGTATTGCAGCATATCCATGATAGAGGCAATTGCCGCTTTATCGTCAGCACCTAATAGGCTGGTTCCATCAGTGACAATAATGTCATCACCAATGTAGTTCACCAATTCAGGGAATTCACTCTTACGTAGATAAATATTAAGCTCTTTATTCATGCATAAATCTTCACCGGTGTATGGCAAGATTTGCGCCTTAGTATCATTAGTTTGTTCTGCACTAGTGTCTAAGTGGCCGAAGAAAGCGACGGTTGGGACATCATAATCAAGGTTGGAAGGTAACGTTGCGGTGACAATAGCAGTGTCACGCAGTTTAATGTCTTCAACGCCCAGAGCCTCGAGCTCCTGAACCAATTGTTTCGCAAGGACACGTTGCCCTTCTGAGGATGGCATAATCCCTGCCGCGCCCTTTTCCCTATCAGTGGTGGTGTTAATTTTGGTGTAAGAAATAAATCGCTCAACAATATTCATTCTTTTAATTCCCCAGCATCTTATAGAATGCGTTTTACATTAGTTATATCTGTGACTGTAATTTCATTTCACAGTATTATTCTTGTATCACAACTGAAGATATTCTGAATATCAGACCTGTTGAATTTTTCTAAGAAATGCTAGTGGGAATATAAAATTGATAATTAATAGTGGCATTATTCGCATAATGAATTAAAATGAGTGACTTTATTCCTATCTTATTTTACATTGTTAAATTATTGATATTGATACGTGATAATATTCCTTCACGATGTATATTTTATTTAACACCTAGTATTAAACTCACTCTATCTTAAATTTAATTAATATATATTGTTGCTGGGTAACTAAAAAATAATTTATTCTAAAAATAAAAACAATTTTAATTTAACAATATTAATAGAAAAGTAGATGGAATGAATGCTTAAAATCATATTTTGACATTTTATTTCTTTATCTTTCATTTAGATAATTGAATAAATTTTATAATGCCCCTTATATTGGTTGATTTTTATAGGATAGTGATAAAAAATTTTTTTTGTATTGTTTCAC
This sequence comes from Providencia sp. PROV223, assembly GCF_028479245.1. Taxonomy (NCBI): domain Bacteria; kingdom Pseudomonadati; phylum Pseudomonadota; class Gammaproteobacteria; order Enterobacterales; family Morganellaceae; genus Providencia; species Providencia sp. PROV223. The sequence goes on along the minus strand of NZ_JAMPNG010000025.1, from coordinate 27,055 downwards.
ATTGCCTCTATCCATCCTTCTTTGAAAGTAAATGAAAATTTAATGTCGATTTTTAACTACCACTTGCTATGTAATTTCAAAGCAAAATTCTACTTTTGTGCTCAGTATCTCTGAATTGTTTGTTTTTATTAAAAATCATTTGATTATGGTTATTTTTGCTAAGTTGTCATCATTTTTTTACTGTGAGGTAATCGACTTGTTTTCGATGAATTGCTTACTTTTTGTGATCTCTACTTGAATTTTGGTATTTTCGATCACTTACTTTTTGATCTTATGTAAAAGTATAAATAATATGTATTAACCAAAAACGAAAGAAAACGTAAGCAAAAAGAGGATGAAGCAATGACTGTTTCGCGCAGAACCTTTATAAAAGGATTAGCAGCCAGCGGTGCAGCAATGTCGGTTTCTAGTCCCATTTTAGCCAGTGATGGAAAACCTTCAAATATTAAGCCTTATCGGCCCGATAACTCCCCTAACTTATTGATAGTATTCCCCGATGAGATGCGTGCCCATGCGTTACAATTTATGGGAGAAGACCCGTCAATTACCCCTAATTTAAATAAGTTTGCCAAACAATCAAAAGTCATGACACAAATGGCATCCAATTACCCACTATGTTCTCCATTTCGTGGCATGTTTATGACTGGGCAATATCCTGTACGTAACGGTATTACAGGCAACGCACACGATTATGGTGGGAAGGTAGGGATTGATTTATCACCTTACGCTAATTGTTGGTCTGATGTTTTGAAATCATTGGATTACAGCACGGGTTATATTGGTAAATGGCATTTGGATGCGCCATATGCACCTTTCATTGAAAGCTATAACAATCCGATGGAAGGGCGTTATTGGAATGAATGGGCAGCACCAAACCGCCGCCATGGCTTTGATTTTTGGTACTCCTATGGCACATATGATTTGCATATGAAACCGATGTATTGGGCCAATAATACACCACGAGAAAAACCTATTTATATCGACCAATGGGGACCAGAGCACGAAGCGGATATGGCCATAAAATTCTTACAGAATAAAAATGGACAATACCGTGATAATACTAAGCCATTTGCGCTGGTTGTTTCAATGAACCCTCCGCATTCACCGTATGACCAAGTCCCACAAAAATATCTTGATGTCTATAAAGGGAAAACCTCGCAAGAGTTAAATACTCGCCCAAACGTTAAATGGGATGTGGAATACCAAGAAGGTTATGGTCCTCAATATTTTAAAGAATATCTGGCGATGGTAAACGGCGTCGATGAACAATTTGGGCGTATCGTTGATGAACTTGAAAAACAGGGACTTGCTGATAATACATTGGTCGTTTTCTTCTCTGATCATGGTAGTTGTCTTGGTGCAAATGGGCAGCCGACAAAAAATAACCCTTATGATGAATCAATGCGTGTTCCGATGATGTTTCGGTTACCGGGTAAAATTAAACCGGGGCAAGATGATGCATTAATGTCAGCACCGGATATCTACCCAACGATTCTAGGTTTATTAGGATTAGAGCAATGGATTCCCGGCTCAGTTGAAGGAAGTAATTTAGCTGAGCGAGTGGTTACTGGTGAGGGGGATGTTGCCAATTCTCAACTTTACTTATTCATTCCGTATGGTGAACCTTCGTTTGGTAAACGCGGTGTGAGAACGAAAACTCATACACTGGTTATTGATCGCCAAGATGGACAGCCACTGAAATATACGCTTTATGATAATGTGAATGACCCTTATCAAATGAAAAATGTGGCAGATGAAAACAAGCCAATTATTGATAAATTAATTAAAGATGAGCTCATACCGTGGTTAGAAAAAACCGGTGACTCTTGGAGACCAACAGAGTTTATTACGGCAACAACAAATAAATTAAATAAGAAAGTCTCAGCGTGTGAAGTTAAATAAATTATTTTTTGCCGCCTAATTAATTAGGCGGTAATAACTAAAAATAATGAAATTATTATTCTCTAATAAAACAGGGAATCACTATCCTCGTGCTTAAATAGCACACAGCTTTGGAATAAAGATAATGAAAAGATTAATTATTGCTAGTGCAGTGTTATTTGCAATTTCATCACAATCTGCTCTCGCAAATAACTATAAAACAACAATTGAATACCGTCACCAATATTTAGATGCATCAGGGAAAAGTGGAGATAGAATTAAAGCTTTCTTGGATACAGGAAAAAATATTGGATTTGAACTCGATGCACGTTATGGGAATAAAGATGGTGCCTATGATGCAATGAAAATTGATGGTTCAGAATTTTCAGCTTTTTATTATACAAAGTTGAACCCAAATTTAGTGGGACTTATCGGTGCTTCTCTTGATTTTGATAAATTAGGTTTAGTTTATGTGCCTTATGTCCGTTTAAATTATACATTCGATAATGGTATTCGTTTGCAAGGCCGTTATAAATGGAAAGTATGGGATTATGGTCAAGCTGGGGAAAACGGCAGTAATTACCATTCTAAAATCCAGGAGTTTGATAGCTGGATAGGTTACAAATGGGGTAACTTAGACCTGCAATATCAGTTAGATTTAATGTGGGAAATGGCTGACAACGCTCAACCTCTTTATAATGATAAGAAATTCGATTATCAACACAACGTTCGCCTTCGTTATGACATTAAAGCGGATGATGGTGCTTTATGGCGCCCATTTGTTGAAGTGGGTAATGTGAAAGAAAATAGGTTTTCAAGTGACCGCCAAACACGTTTCCGTGTAGGTATTCAATATACTTGGTAATATCGTTTTTTATTAAATATACCCACGAATCATCGCGGGTGAGGTTGTTGACAAAGCGGGATAAAAGCGTGGTTTTTCCCGCTTTGTATTATCAGCCGAAAATCAATAAATTGATTTTCCTAGTTTATTTTCAAAACCTATTAGACTTGCCGCCAAATACAATATGTTTGTCGGCAGCCTGACCCACGAATCATCGTGGGTTTTTTTATTGCCTATTTTTAAAGTGAAGGGATAAATAAATACGGAAAAAAAGCAAGAAAAATGGCCAATAAATTGGCCAAAAAGAAAGTAATGAAATGACAACTTGAGCAATGGTAAATCGGGTTGTAATGAATTAAATTTTGAGTTGAATAACTTCACTTGCTGCTAACAAATAGGCTCCTGCCCCATAATCCATATTATGTTCATACTTGACTTCTCGTGGATTGAACGCCGGAAGCTGCACCCAACCTAACATGCCATTAGGGTGAATACAGTTTTGTAGTGCACGCCATGATTTTTCGAGTAAAGGCAGATAACGCATTTCTTCCAGCAAACCTTGGTTTAACCCCCATGCTAAGCCATAGCAAAATAATGCGGTGGCGCTACTTTCGGGAGCGGGGAAGCTTTGCGGGTCAAGTAAACTGGTACGCCAGAAGCCATCTTCTTGCTGGTATTGAATAACAGTTTCCATTAGCTCCGTAAATAAATTTACATATTGCTGGCGGGCAGGGAAATCATTAGGTAAAGATTGTAAGATACGAGGGATAGACGCAATGACCCAACCAATGCCTCGACTCCAAAATACTTTCTCACCATTTTTTTCACGCAATTCACCACCTTTACCATCAGGAATATAACGATAATCGCGATAAATTAAGCCAGTTTCAGGATCACGCAAATGTTCTATCGCATCCCAATAAGCGGTATGCATGTAATCGAAATAGCGACCGTCATTCATTTTAGTTGATAATGCAGCAAAAGCTGGAGGGGCCATGAAAAGTGCATCACACCACCACCAGTCCTCTCGACCTGGTTTTGGCTCTGCTAACATAAGGTTGAATGCGTTAATAGTGGGTTCAAGGACTTCTGGATGATCAAATTGTGAACTCACAGCTAAATAGGCTTGGGTGCAGACGTGGTCATCGGCAAAACGCGGGTTAGGCCCTGTACGAAATCCTGTATGTAATGTGTAATCCAATACACCAGCGAGATATTCGTTATCCTGTGTTGCTTGCCATGCAGCAGCAACACAAGACCACAGAACACCACGTTCCCAGTCTGTATCTTTGATAAAACGGGTTTTGCCACTACGACGAAGTACACTGCGTACTTGGTTTTTTGATTGATAACGATAAACTCGTTTCATATCATCTAAAACCGTATTACGTTGTAATGGTTTTGGTAATGATGATTGTTCCATTATTTTCTCCTGATGGATTAGCGAGCTAACCAGCCACCATCAACAGCAATGGTATAACCATTAATATAGTCGCTTGCTTTGGAGGCTAAAAAGATGGCTGGTCCTGCTAAATCCTCAGGTGTTCCCCAACGACCTGCAGGAATGCGCTCTAAGATAGCCGCGTTGCGGTCTGCATCTGCGCGTAGTGCTGCTGTGTTGTCTGTTGCCATGTAACCTGGGGCGATTGCATTCACATTAATGTTATATTGGGAAAGCTCAGTAGCAAGAGCACGAGTGAGCCCCATGACAGCTGACTTGCTTGCTGTGTAAGATGGAACCCGAATACCACCTTGGAATGAAAGCATTGATGCAATATTAATAATTTTCCCGCCATTACCTTGCTTCACGAATTGGCGTGCAACACGTTGAGATAAAAAGAATAAGGTTTTTTGATTAATATTAATCACATCGTCCCAATCTTTTTCACTAAACTCTAATAAGTCTTCACGGCGAATAATACCCGCATTATTGACAAGGATATCAACATGGCCCATAGCGGATACCGCATCATCAACTAAAGTTTGTAACCCGTCTTGTTCCATTAAATTCATGATAATATAGTGAAATTTACGGCCTAAAGCTTCAACTTGAGTACGTGTTTCAGGGGCATCTTGAATACCAACCCCGACAATATCCGCGCCTGCTTGGGCTAAACCAATTGCCATCCCTTGACCTAAACCGGTATTACATCCAGTGACAATCGCAACTTTTCCTGTTAAATCAAATAAGTTCATCTGTGCCTCACTTACGATGTGGCAGTACTGCCACATCGATTTTTATTATGTTAAAAAGATAAAAGGGTTATTTCAGATCTTTCATCGCGACATGGTCCATATCGTGGAATACCTGGTTTTCCCCAACCATTCCCCATATAAATGTATAAGCCGCGGTTCCCACTCCTGAGTGAATAGACCAGCTTGGACTAATGACGGCTTGTTCATTACGAACAACAATATGGCGGGTTTCCGAAGGCTCACCCATATAATGGAAAACAACGTTGTCTTCTTGCATATTGAAATACAGATACACTTCCATACGGCGCTCATGGGTATGGCATGGCATGGTATTCCATAAGCTACCGGGTTCGAGTACTGTCATGCCCATTGATAATTGGCAGGTTGGTAAAATAGATGGGTGTAAGAATTTATAAATGGTTCGAACGTTACAATTTTCAACATTACCCAATTTTTCTGGTGAAGCTTGTTCGATAGTAATTTTGCGTGTTGGATAGGTATGGTGTGCAGGAGCACTGTTCATGTAAAAACGTGCAGGGGTAATGGCATCGTTACTGATAAACTCGACAGATTTAGCACCCATACCAATATAAATAGCTTCTTTTGGTGCGATATCATAAGTTTCGCTGTCAACGATAACTTGACCAGCCCCCCCAATATTAATTGCACCCAGTTCTCGACGCTCAAGAAAGAACTCAACGCCTAATGCTTTTCCTGCCATAAGAGCGAGTGGCTTTTGTGTTGGAACAATGCCGCCCACAATGATGCGGTCGATATGGCTATAAGTGAGATTCATTTCCTCTTCACGGAACAAGTTCTCGATCAGGAACTGTTTGCGTAAGCCTTCAGTATCAAGTGTTTTTGCATGCTCGCTGTGAATTGGTTGACGAATTTCCATTATAAATACCTCATGATTTACTGATAGGTAACCAACCTTAATGGTCGGTATCCCCGAATACAGAGTGAACGTGTTCACCTCTGATGAATGTATCTGTTAGATAAAAATTATTATCAACAACGGCAAAATTAGCTTGAGCCCCAACTCGGATGTAGCCAAATTGGTCATCAATTCCAAGGTATTGAGCGGGGACCGATGTGGCCATTTGTACAGCTTCCCACTCAGGAACATGAGCGAGTTGCACCATATTGCGCAATGCGTTATCAAGGCTACATGTACTGCCCGCAAGAGAGCCATCGGCTGTGCGAGCTTGCCCTTGCGTGACTTTTACCGTTTGTGCCCCAAGGGCATAATCACCATCTGGTAGGCCGCCAGCTCGCATACAATCTGTGATTAAAGCGAGCCGCTGATAACCTTTCATTCGATACGCTAGCTGCATCATGACGGGATGAACATGAATGCCATCGGCAATCAGTTCCGCAAGAACATCGTGGTACAACACTGCGCCACAGCAACCGGGTTCTCTATGGTGTAAACCGGTCATCCCGTTATAAAGATGCACACCACAATCTGCTCCTTGGGAAAATGCAAGACTGGTTTGCATGAAATCGGCGGCGGTATGTGCAACACTGGTTTTAATACCGTGTTGTACTAACCAATCAATAGCCTCAATGGCACCTTCAGCTTCAGGTGCAACTGCAACACGCAAAAGTGTGTGATTAGCACATTGCATAAGGTCTTCTAATTCATGAATGGTCGGCGATTTTAAGTACTTAACAGGATGTGAGCCTCGATGACGTTCAGTGAAGTAAGGGCCTTCTAAAAAACTGCCGACTAATTGGGCTCCTGATGTTTGCGGCTTGGTGATAAATTCACACACTTGGGTGAGTGCGCGTTTAATATCATTCATTGGTGCGGTGACGGTGGTTCCCACCCAAGCCACAACGCCGGTTTTGATTAATGCATCAGCAATGGTTTGCAACCCTTGTTGGCTTGCATCCATGACATCTGCACCAGCACGCCCATGAATATGGATATCAACAAACCCCGGCAGTAAGGAGCGGTCTTCAAGACGGATAACAGGGCAGTGTTCGGGAGCAGTATCCGTAATTTCCTGTATAACACCGTTGCACACTCGAACATACTGCTGATAGCGAATTCCTTCAGGAGTAAAGGTGCGATCCGCTAAAATGGCGTATTGCTGTTTCATAGGCCATCTTCTTCAAATTCAGGCTCTGATATCATAGCCAGCTGCTGACGTAGGTCTTGGATACTGCTAGTACCAATATCCTGTAAGATAGAAAGAAGTTCTTTCGCATCAACGCCTTCACGTTCCAATGCCGCATTGACGATCATCGGCAAATTAACTCCAGCTAAAACTTCAACGGATTTATCTTCCATCATAATTGCCATAGCTCGGTTACAAGGGGTTCCACCAGGAAGGTCGGTAAGAAAAAGTACTTGTTCACAATTCATGGCGTCCATTGCTGCTCGCATTTGTTGTTCCAATTCGTCGGGAGAAAGGGTTTCAACAAAATCAATAAACACCATATTTTCCTGTTCACCTGCGATGGCTTTGACGGCGGAAGCCATACCGCTCGCAAAATTAATGTGCCCAGAAACAATCAAACCAATCATTTATAACTCCTTGCTGGTGGGTAACTTTGCTACCCACCTAAAAATAATTTAATACGATTTTGTTACATCACACCAAGTACATGGCCAATAACACCGAAGGCTAAGACAGAGAAGATAAGTACTGGCGGTTTTGCCCAAAAGCCTGTCCCTTTCACCATTTTGAACATCAAAAAGACAAGACACAGAGGGAGTAAGTTAGGCATGATTTTGTCAAACAAGGCGGTTTGTAGTTCGACCACTTTGCCACCCACCTCGACAGCAGCGGTGGTTTGTACTTTTATGAAGGTGGCGGAAAGCGCCCCGATGACAAAAATCCCCATGATGTTGGCGGCTTTAGCGAGTTTTTCTGTTGCATCGCTCATGTTAACCATCGCTGCAGTACCTGCACGATATCCCATGAACATCAAACCGAAATAGACAAAAAAGTGAACAATTTGGTACAAAAAGAAGAAAACGAATGGGCCGGCAATTGAGCCTTCCATTGCGATAGATGCACCTAATGCTAAAGTCAGTGGCATCAGTGTCATATGGTCGATAGCATCGCCAATTCCACCTGTTGGGCCCATGCCTGCCACTTTCATGACGTTGACCGTAGAAGGTTTCTCTTTGTTTTCTTCCATGGCAACGGCAGTACCAAGTAAGAAAGTAAATAATTTTGGACTCGCATTGAAAAACTGTAAGTGATTTTTCAGTGCGGTTGCATAATCTCGTTTGTTATTACCATGAATTTTGCGTAGGGCTGGGATGATGGAGAATGCAAAGCCACCTCCTTGCATACGTTCAAAGTTAAAGTTACCTTCCATAAATAGCCCACGAAAAGCACAGCGCCATAGATCGCCTTTCGTGATGACTTTGCGGACAGTGGTATCTTGATATTCATCAACGCCATCAACGTAGGATTCCACAGGTAAGTTTTTTGTTTCTACTGTTGTTTTGTTATCAGATACCATCTTCAAAATCCTCATTTTGTTGTGAGTTATTCTTGTTGTTGTTACCGCTGAAGAAGTAATACAGAGCCGCCGCAGATGCGCCGAGTATTGCTACTGCCATAATTGGCAGTTTGAGATAAGTGGTCATAACGAAACCAACAAAGAACACACCCGCCACTTCTTTTGACCACATAATTTTCAACAACATCGCGAAGCCAATTGCTGGAACCATTTTCGCCCCAATACCTAAGCCTTCGAGGAGCACTTTTGGTGTATTTTCATCAATCCACTGTGCTGCGTGTTCACCGAAGTAAACCGTTACAAAGGCGACGATCGCGTAGAGTAAAGAACGAACGGTAATTGTGGCGACTAATAACCGAGAGATCCCCGCCGCATCGGCTTTTTCAGCGTAGCGGTCAGCTTTACCCATGGTGAACGCGGTAATAGCAAAAAAGCCGATAATGATCATTTGCATGAGAACGGCAATTGGCATACCAATCCCCATCGCTACCGCTGGTGATTGATTAGTCATAATGGCAAATGCAACGGCGGCGATAGTGCCTAAAGTAACATCAGGTGGCTGAGCTCCTGCATTTGGAACAAGCCCAAGCCAAGCTAATTCTAATGTTGCACCCGCAATTAAACCGACTTGCATATCACCCATAATCAGGCCGACAACAGGCCCTGTGATCAGTGGGCGGTGGATATTGAGTGCAACGTCATACTTATCTATACCGCAAAAGAAGGCCCATAAAGCCACAAGAGAAGCTTCATAAATCATAATAGTTTTCCTTAAACGCCTTAGTGTTAAGTTGTTATCTCAATCTGCTTATGCTTATGCTGATGCGAGAGTAAGAACATTAACGGGGGTTTGATCGGGAGTATTTTGAATCGTGCAAGCGACTCCTTTGTCGACAAGCCGACGAAATGCTTCTAAGTCGCGCTCATCCACAGACACTGTTTTGGTAATTTGGCGTTTTCCTTCATGGAAGTGCATATTGCCAACATTACAGTGAGTGATAGGAACGCCGCCTTCGACAAGGCGGGCAACATCTGTTGGGTTATTGCAAAGAATAAAGATTTTTTGACGAGGAGACGCTTTGTGAATGACATCGATAGTTTTTTCGATAGAGAAAAATCGGACGGCATATTCTCCACCCGCGGAGGCTTTCATTCCTGCTTGCATAAAAGCAGCATTAGGGCCATCCGCAGCATCATCATTAGCGACAAGAATTAAATTTGCTTCAGTGTGTTTACCCCAAGTGATTCGAATTTGCCCATGTAATAAACGCTCATCGATTCGGGTCCAGACAATATTTGGTGCGTGCATATAATTGCTCTCTTATTATTAGCTATATTTATCATTAAGAAGGCATGACGCCATCTTCTTGATATGAGAACGGGTAAATAGTGACACCTTGAACAACTCGATTAATTTCTCCGGTTGGAGATGGGTTATCCGGTGTATTCCCCAGTGCAATGGAACTATGGAATGCAAAGGCCTGCGCTAACATTAAATAAGGGAAAAATAGGGCTGAGTCTGAGCATTGCTCCATTTTTTTAATATAAACAAAACTTTCCTCTATTTGTGTGTCATCAGAAGAGGAGGTGACCGCGATCACTTTTGCTGAAGCATTATCGTGAATTACCTCTCTTAATAAGTCAGTTTCATACTGTCTAGTGTATTTATCGTTTGACAGAAACAGCACGATTAACGTTTCCTTATTGACGATAGATTTCGGTCCATGGCGAAAGCCTAACGGTGTGTCGAAGTTAGCAACGACCTTACCAGCTGTTAATTCCAACATTTTTAGAGCGGCTTCTTGTGCAAGACCTTGTAGGCCACCACTACCTAAATAAATGACTCGTTTAAATTTACCCGCGTATTCTTCCCGGATACGGTGGTTAAATTGAGTAAAAATGTCGTGATAATCGTAGAAATAAGGTTTAATTTCGTTTAAATAGAAGGATTCTGTTAAGAAAATACACAGTGCCGCCATCATCATGGATGAAAAGCTTGAAGTCATGGCTAATGAACGGTCATTTGACTCTTCAGGCATTAAAATGGCTAATGCATTGGTATTATTTTGGCAATAACGATATAGCTGTCCTTGCTCGTTACAGGTTAAAACTAAGTGGTAACATTGAGTGAGGCATTTTTCTGCCACGTCGAGGGCGGCAACACTTTCGGGGCTATTGCCTGAGCGAGCAAAAGAAATTAGTAACGTTGGTACGTCTTCCGCTAAATATTCTTTTGGATCAGCGACTAAATCCGTGGTGGCAATGGCATCCACTCGGCGTTTTAAATGACCGGTGAGAACGGGGGCAAGAGCGCGGCCAGCGAAAGCCGATGTTCCAGCACCCGTCATGATAATGCGTGCGTCCGATGCCTGAAGCACTTTAGCTAAAAATGTATCAATTTCAGTACGTTGCTCTTGTATTAGCTGGTTTGTTTTTTCCCAGCATTCAGGTTGTTGCTCAATTTCTTTTGCTGTCCAGAATGCGTTTAGCTTTTCGAGCTCGGGTGTTTGATAGCTTAAATATTCCATGTCAAACCTCAGTGACTAAATTTACATGCATCGGCATATACCGAAAGTACGTCGCGAATTTTTGCAAAAATAAAGGATTTCGCTGAGCCATCGAGCATGCCTTCTCTTAATTGTTTGAATTGATGCAGCATGTATTGGCTTAAAAGTGGTAACGGGATTGGTTTTGAAGATAAGTTAGCCATCAGTATTTCTATGGCTTGGTTAATTTCTTTATCAGGCCAGTAATAACGAATACGGTCACTAAAGCTATAAACGCGAGCAAAAGCTTGCTGCTGGGCATTACCATGGTAGTATTTTTGCCAAAATTCGGGCTCACGACACATCAACTGTTCCATTTTCTCTTTTAAGTGAGAACACTGTTCTGCCGGGAACATTTCATTCTCAATTTCACATAGAGAATAGAGGGCTTCTCGCATAGCAAATGTTAAAGCCGGACCAACTTTTAAAATGGCAAAGTGGTCTTGAACGAGCTGCTTATAAGCATTAGGTGTTTGGTAATCGGTTGAGTGTGCTTCAAAAACGAGATGAGGGTAATCATCAACTACTTGACTTAATGCTTGTGCTTTTTCGGGTTGATAATCAATAATACCAGTATGATCAAATTCCACACCCGGTTGAACGACGAGGCCAATAACACGTGCCCAACAGTCACCGACACCTGCTTTTTCGAACGCTTTCGCATGGCAGTCTAAGGTTTTTCTCGCGGCTTGTGGGGCTGTGATTTCAACGCCTTCAAGCGCTTCAGTTGCTCCACCTGGTACGGGGACTTCAGTACCAATAACATACACGATATCGCTGTAACCAAATTTTTCTTTGGCGGTTTTTTCTGCAATAACAGCGAGTCGGGCGGCACGTTGTGCAACGATTTCATCCGAGAGTGGAACGGGGTCATCTGCGCAGGACATACTACAGTCAAGGTGGATTTTTTTGAACCCTGCGGCAACGTAATGTTCAATCAGAACATCGGCATTATCCATGGCATCAGCGGCCTTAAGCCCTTGCCAACGATTTGGGCCTAAATGGTCACCACCAAGAATTAACTTATTCAGAGGGAAATTGATTTTTTCTGCTTTTTCAATCACATAATTGAAAAAATCAGCCGGAGTCATACCCGTATAGCCACCAAATTGGTCAACTTGATTTGATGTGGCTTCAATTAAAAGAAAGGAATCATCATCCAGCGCTTGATGCAATGAAGCTTCAATAACAAATGGGTGGGCTGAGCAAACAGAATAAATACCATTCTGTTTACCAAGTTTATTTTGCTGAACAATCTTTTCTAAAGGATGCATTAATACTAACTCCACAATCAACACGGTTGTATTGTTAATGGAGTTAGCGAATTATTGCTCTTTATCGACGATGATTACTTCAATTTTATGGTTTTTCAACTCTTGGACATATTCATCAGGGATCCCAGAGTCTGTCACCAAAACATCAATATCAGCGAATTCACGGATCATATGACAACTGCGCTTACCAAATTTCGTAGAATCAGCAACCGCAATAACTGTTTCCGAGATTTCACACATTAACCGGTTAAGGCTAGCTTCCTGTTCATTGTGTGTCGTGATACCAACGCGTAAATCGAAACCATCAACCCCAAGAAAAACCTTGTCAAAACGATAATTTCTGAGGCTATTTTCTGCTTGTGAGCCAGAAAACGATAAAGCATTTTTGCGCAATGCGCCGCCAGTCATTAGTACATCAACGCCTGCGGCTGTTGCTAACTCCATTGCGACATCTAAACCGTTAGTCATGACAACGACGTTATCCCGCGACTTTAAGTGTGTCGCAATTTCTCGTGTCGTTGTCCCCGAGTCTAAAATGATCGTGTCGCCATCATTAATGAGCGCGGCGGCTGCTTTCCCTATTAATGTTTTTGTGCCCGCATTCTGTCCCCGTTTTTCGTGAATGCTTAGTTCAGCAATAAACCCAGTATTTGGAATTGCTGCCCCATGGGAGCGGACCACATAACCATTTTTTTCAAGAAAGCTTAAATCGCTACGGATGGTGACACTTGAAACTTTAAATATTTCGGCTAAATCTTCGACCCGTGCTTTACCTTGTTGGTTAATCATGTCGAGGATTTCCATGCGCCTTTCAACAGCCGCTTTCACTTTCATCTCCTTACGAAATCAAATGATTTGTTTTCATTTGATTTCGAATTAAGTTTACTACGCTAAAAAATACCGACAACGAAAAAAAACAAAACTTTTGATCTCTTTCACAAAGTTTCGATTTGTATGTTGTTTGCTTACGGATATTTTCAAATTTTAAATATCATATCTTCGAATAAGAAAGTATCCAATCAATAAAGTATCAATAATTGTACTTTTACTGAGCAAACTCGGTGTTTTGCATAAATATTAGCAATATTTGCAAAAAATTCGCGGAATATAAGCTCAAAAATCGGCATAAAGTGTGAAGGTGATATTTAAATTTCGAAAGGAAGAGAAGTTTCTTTAAATCAAAAACAAAAGTCAGCGGTTTACTGTATGTTATTTATACTCTCTTCAATTGTTCTAACTCAAACTACTTTCTTTCAAATTCTTTCATTTTGCTGTTTTGTGATTTCAATCTCTTTTGATTTTTCGTGTTTTGGGTAATGCTATAAAAATAACCTGACTGTTTCGGATTAATTTAAATGCCTGCAAACCAACCCACTTACTTTCATATGATGGCGAAACCCACCAGTTATCGCTGCAATATTAAATGTGAATACTGTTTTTATCTTGAAAAAGAAAATGTGTTTCACGAGCAACCTGCGCAAGATCAACATGACGTTATGCCTGATAACGTGCTACGTCGTTATATCAAAGACTATATCCAGTCCCATGCTGGTGAGCAGGTAGATTTTTCATGGCAAGGGGGGGAGCCAACACTTGCAGGGCTCGAATTTTTTGAGCGAGTTGTTAAGTACCAAAAGCAATATGCCCAAGGAAAAACGATCACGAATAGTGTGCAAACGAACGCCATTGCGATTAATCGACAATGGGCGCAGTTTTTTGTAGACCACAGTTTTTTAATTGGTGTATCAATTGATGGCTTAGAAGCGGTTCATGATAAATATCGAATTTCCGTTAATGGCAACCCAACTTTTGAGCGTGTGAAGAAAGCCATTCAGCTCTTGATTGAATACGGTGTTGAATTTAATACCCTAACCGTAGTTAATGACCAAAATTGGCAAAAAGGAAAAGAAACGTACCGAGCCTTGAAAGCATTGGGGTCCACTTTTTTTCAGTTTATCCCTATTGTTGAGGTTGATAGGCGCTTTCCACAAACCCAAAGTGGTCATTATGCCCCTGGACCAAATGCGGTGATGGCGCCATTTTCAGTACCCGCGGAGGGGTATGGGCAGTTTATGGCTGATATTTTTGATGAATGGATCCATCAAGGAGACATTGGCAAAATTTACATACGTCTATTTGATAGCTTATTAGGAACTTGGATGGGCTATCCCGCATCAACCTGTGTACAATCTAAAACGTGTGGGCAAGCACTGATTATTGAATCTAATGGGGATGTCTATTCCTGTGACCACTATGTGTACCCTGCAAATCGGTTGGGTAACGTACAACAACACTCCCTTTCCCGTATTGTTTCTTCTAAGCAGCAAGTCCGTTTTGGGCAAAATAAATATGACAAGCTAACTAATCTTTGCCAGCGCTGTGAGGTTCAAAGCCTTTGTTATGGTGGTTGCCCTAAGCACCGGATCACGGCGATAGAAGGTGAAAAATATCGCCATAACTATTTATGTCGTTCATATAAAAAAATTTTTCATCATACCGCTTTAGGTATGCAGTTAATGCGTCAAGCGATATCGGGTGGTGCTTTAGCCAGTGATGCACTTGGCGCAATACAGCGTGCTTACAAGCAATAATCATATTATCTGGAGATATTTTTGTGAGATTACCTTCTATGAAGAAAAGCCTATTAGCTGGGCTGATAGCCGCAAGCAGCTTAGTGCCTCCCATTGCAGCGAATGCAGGAGGCACACCGGAAAAGCCGAATGTTTTACTGATTGTTATGGATGACTTAGGAACAGGGCAGCTCGATTTTGTGCTTGATAGCCTTGATGTCAAAGAGCTTGCGCAGCGCCCATCACCACAACGTTATCAAGGTGATATTAATAAGATGGTGGAAGCAGCAAGAGCAGCAATGCCAAATGTTTCGGATATGGCTGCAGGCGGGATTAAGATGACCAATGCATTTGTGGCTCATCCTGTTTGTGGCCCATCACGAGCGGGTATTTTTACTGGGCGCTCTCCTGCAAGTTTTGGTACTTACAGTAACGATGATGCGATGTTAGGTATTCCTCAAGATATCAAACTATTACCTGCATTATTCCAAGAAAATGGCTATGCCACCGCCAGTATTGGAAAATGGCATAATGCGAAGGTATTGAAAAAACCTAAAATTGCACCAGAAAAGCAAACGCGCGATTATCACGATAATATGATTTCGACACCGGAGCCAGGTTTCGCACCTCATGAAAGAGGTTTCGATTATGCATATAGTTTCTATGCATCAGGGGCGGCACTTTGGAACTCCCCCGCAATGTGGCGAAATGGTGAAAATGTGCCAGCTCCTGGCTATACCACGCATTTGTTAACGGATGAAGCCATTAATTTCATTGATGGGCACAAAGACAAACCTTTTTTTATCAATCTTTCATATAGCGTGCCGCACATTCCGTTAGAAGAAGCTTCTCCAGCGAAATACATGGATAAATTCAATACGGGTAATGTTGAAGCCGATAAATATTTTGCTGCGCTAAATGCGGCCGATGAGGGAATTGGTAAAATTATCAATACACTAAAGGAAAATGGTGAATTAGATAATACGCTAATTTTCTTTATTTCTGATAATGGTGCGGTGCATGAGTCGCCAATGCCAATGAATGCGATGGATAAAGGCTTTAAAGGGCAAATGTTTAATGGTGGTGTACGTGTTCCATTTGTTGTTTATTGGCCAGGGCATATTCCTGCGGGTAAACACAGTGATGCGATGGTTTCAGCGATTGATATCTTACCAACCGCATTACAAAGCGCAGGGATCACCATACCCGATAGCATGAAAGTAGAAGGCAAAAATATTATGCCACTATTAACGGGTAAAACAGAAAAGTCACCACATGATTATCTGTATTGGACAGGTCCAGGGACGAAACATTACAGCGAAGAAAACCAAGATTTTTGGCATGGCTACCATGAATGGATCACTTATCAACGCAAAGAAATTCCAAATAACCCTAATTTAGAAAAACTATCGAAAGGCTCATGGGCTATCCGTGATGGGGAATGGGCGCTTTATTTTTATGATGATGGTTCTAACCAGCTCCAATTATTCAATGATAAACAAAATCCAGCCGAATCGAATAATTTAGCAGCTCAATACCCAGAAAAAGTAAAAGAGTTGAAATTTGCTTATTATCAATGGATTAAAGATAAACCAAAACCTGTCGTATGGGGACAAGACCGTTACCAAGTTCTGATTGAATCAGCAAAATAAATACAAACTTTTGTTCTAATCTGCGCGCAAGGATGCGCCTGTTTCATCATAGAGAAATACGTATGACAACGCCGACTGAACGCCCAAAGCTGCCTTATGAACACCCAGATATAAAAATTTATCAAAAACTATTCAAAGAAAATATCATTAGAAGGTTAATGAGAAAGTCAGCCTATCAATGTAACGATAGCCACATCATCAAAGCCTTTCAAGATGAAAATCAACCACTTTCAGTTCTTTGCGAATTATTAGTCCGCTATACCGCAGAAGCCTTTGTTCATTATCAAGCTTGGGGCTACTCTCATGCCTATTACCCTGGCAGTCCTGGCCAACAGACTGTGCGAACAGATGCGCTAGAAGGCGTTAGTCGTGTACTACCTTTGTTTGCCGCATGGTTAGTTCATAGCCGAAAAACTGCATTAAATGGATTAAATTTAGCGTCGATTGACCTTCCTGAGATTATCAAAAATGCATTTTTACATGGCACTGACCCCACTCATAAAGGCTATTGGGGAAAACTTGAAAATTATGACCAAAAAATTTGTGAGTCAGCAGACTTAGCTCTGACGCTTTGGTTAAGCCGTGAGTGGGTATGGGAAAAATTGGATACACCTGCGCAACAGCAAATTATTACATGGTTTGAACAGGTTAATCATTGCGATATTGTTGATAACAACTGGCACCTTTTTCCACTTACCGTGCAATTTGTGATCCGAGCGCTCACTGCTCGAGATACTATTGCAATGTGGCGGTATGAAAGAGTGAAACAATTTTACGTGGGTGATGGCTGGTTTCGGGATGGCGCGAAAGGTAACTTTGATTACTATAATGCATGGGGCTTTTACTATTCATTATATTGGCTGAACCAAATTTGCCCCCACTTCGATGATGAATTCATTCGTAGTTCATTAAATCAGTTTAACCATCATTATCGTTATTTTATGACACCGCAAGGGATTCCATTTTTTGGCCGCAGTGCATGTTATCGCCTCGCGGTGTCCGCGCCTTTATTAGCCGGTGTTGATTTAGGTGGGGATGCTGTGAGTGTGGGGGAGGCTAAAAAAGCACTAGAAAGTACTTTGCGTTATTTTATTGGTCATGGTGCCTTAAAAGCGGGAGCGCCAACTCAAGGTTTATTCAGCTATGATGCCCGCCTAGTCGATAATTACAGTGGTCCTGCGAGTAGTTTTTGGTCATTACGTGCTGTAATTATTGCTTTGTATTGTGGCAATCGAATTCAACTTTGGGATAGCCCTTGTAGCCCACTGCCAGTTGAAAGCTCAGACTTTCATTTCGAAATACCATCAATTGCGGTAACGGTTATTGGTGTGAAAGAAACACAAGAGGTCACCGTGATATTTCGTGAAGATTACCTCAAACAGCAATCCCCATTGACGCGCCGCTTAGAGAAACAATTATGCTCACATAAAGTAATTGAAACGCTACTAGGCCAATCAAAACGACCTAAAAACAACTTGTTACGTAAAGGAGTGACAAGTTATAGCTCTAAAATGACTCACTACTTCTAATCTTCCTTTCATTTGCTTTCAGTGCGAAAGGAATGGAAATGTGATTTAGATCTTTTACCTTTCTATTTCTTTCGTTTAATATTGTTCGAAATCAATCGAAAGGTGAGAGGCGATTATGTACTTGGTATCTACCCGTAATATGTTGAACAGAGCCCAACTGGGAGGCTATGCAGTTCCCGCATTTAATATTCATAATTTAGAAACCATTCAAGTTGTTATGGAAACTGCTGCAGAAATGGCATCTCCGGTTATTTTAGCAGGCACACCGAGTACCTTTTCTTATGCAGGAAGTGACTATTTGATAGCAATCTGCCAGCAGGCCGCTGAGCGCTATAAAGTCCCCGTGGCTTTGCATCTCGATCATCATGAAGATATCCCAGATATCTTCCAGAAAGTCTCCGCGGGTGTACGTTCTGCAATGATTGATGCTTCTCATTTTCCGTTTGAAGAAAATATTCAAATTGTTAAACGGGTTGTTGATTTTTGCCATCAGTGGGACTGTACGGTTGAGGCGGAACTTGGGCGTTTAGGGGGGCAAGAAGATGACTTAGTTGTCGATGCAGCAGATGCACTTTTCACCGATCCTGATGCCGCGATTACTTTTATTCAAAGAACGGGTATTGATTCCTTAGCTGTTGCCATCGGAACCGCTCACGGCATGTACAAAAGTGAGCCTCATTTGGATTTTGTTAGGCTAGATGCCATCCGTAAGAAAACAGACTTACCGTTAGTTCTGCATGGTGCTTCGGGGATCCCGGATGCGGATGTACGGCATTGTATTGACCTTGGAATTTGTAAAGTCAATGTCGCGACAGAACTCAAAATTGCGTTTTCTGATGCCATTAAGCAATACTTCATTGAAAACCCAGAGGCTACCGACCCACGCCATTACTTGGTTCCCGGAAAGGCGGCGATGAAAGCGGTGGTGATGGATAAAATTCGTGTTTGCAAAAGTGATGGAACACTTTAACAAGTAAAAATCATCTGGATTTACTTGATGTATAAACCAAATTTATTGCGGATGATCCGTAATAAATTTCTTTAAAAATAAAAGGAATGTCATGAAACAAGTTGCTGTTTTGCTCGCGGATGGCTTTGAGGAAGGGGAAGCGGTCATTTTCATTGATATCATGCGTCGGCTAGATATTCATGTTGATGTGCTGTCTTGCATGGATACGCTTGTTTTAAATACGTATTTTGGTACTAAAATTAGTGCAGATTATCTGTTAGTCGATAAGTTATCCCATACTTATGATGCCATCATGATGCCAGGGGGCCCAAAAGGAACTGACCGCTTGTATGCGAATGAAAAAGTAGTTGATTTTCTTCGTCGGCACATACATGAGGATAAGTATATTTGTGCGCTATGTTCTTCAGGTGCGAAGGTGTTAGCGGCTCATGGGTTACTGGAAGGACGGCATTATAGTACAGGAGATAAGCTGGCTGAAAAATTTGATGATGGTATCTATGTCGACCAAGATGTTGTTGTTGATGGAAAATTTATTAGTGCAAAAGGGCTTGGTGTAAGCTTTGAATTTGCATTTACCGTCGCAAAACATTTGCTTGCTGATAATATTGATAAAGTGGATTGGCAGGCTAAACATATATATTTTAAACATTGGCCGCTTTCCTATCTATAATTTTTATTGGTAACTACGTACTTTTATATCGGCAATAAAGGTAATAAATAAAGCGGAATAATATTTTCCCCCGCTTTATTTTTATCAACTAGTCGAATGAAAATAAAAATAGAGAATTAATAGTGTATGAAGCTATTTTTTATCATGAGAAGAATAAATCATAATTTATAAATATCATAACAATTAGATTTAAATTAGAAATTTTCCGTTATAAACATTAATCTGGTCAGATATATAATCACTGGTAAGGAATGAAAATGCGGAATATTGCTATTACAAAAAATAATATTATTTCTGGCTTTCAATGGTTCTTTTTTATCTTTTGTAATACGGTTGTTATTCCCCCGACGTTACAGTCTGCTTTTCATTTGTCACCACAAACCACGTTTGTTATTACTCAGTATGCTTTCTTATTAACAGCTTTAGCTTGCTTGTTGCAAGCATTTATAGGACATAAACGCTCCATAATGGAAGGGCCTACAGGGCTGTGGTGGGCAACAATTTTAACCGTTACTTTGTCAGAATCTATGCAAGGAACTCCTCTTGAGACGATTGGATGGAGTTTGGCAATGGGAATTTTTCTGTCTGGGATTATTACCATTCTTATTGGCCTAAGTGGTCTTGGTGGTTGGTTAGCGGGTTTATTCAAACCAGGTGTGCTGGTGGTATTTATGTTTTTACTTGGCGCACAGTTGGTCACTATTTTTTTAAAGGGGATGCTAGGGCTACCCTTTGGTATTGGTAGTGAGAATATTACAGTTAATTATCCTGTATTCTTTTTGGCGCTCGCAGTATTAGTATTTGTGATAGGCATCATTGTGTATTTACCCGTGAATATTGGTAAATATGCATTATTGATTGGAACAATCACAGGGTGGGTTGCTTATAGTGGGTTATTTGGTAGCACGATATCATCTGTTTCATCAGGAGAATGGGTGCTATTTCCATTAGGCCGCTCTGATGAAATTAATGTAAGTATTGTGATAACAGCGATTTTGGCTGGGATATTAAACACATCAAATACGTTTGGAGCAATGCGCGGAACGGATGTATTTTACCCCGATTCATTACCCGTTAAGTCCTTATATCGGCGTAGTTTTATGATGTCAGGAGTTGTAACAATATTAGCAGCGCCGATAGGCGTAGTGCCTTTTTCACCGTTTGTTTCATCAATTGGTCTAATTACTCAAACAAAAGACAGTTCACGTATCTCTTTTACGATTGGCAGCCTTATTTTCTTATGCGTGGGGGGCGTTGCGGTATTGACTCAATTTTTCCGCTCTTTGCCGTTAGCCATTGGTAGCGCGGTTATGTTAGCGACTTATTTGCCGCTGCTATTTTCTTCATTTTCATTTCTTGCGGATATGAAACTGAATGCACGTAATATTTATCGCCTCGCATTACCTATTTTTATTGGCATTTTTTTGATGTCAGCCCCTGCTGCGGTACTAAATTCGTTACCAACAATGTTTAGTTCTTTACTGGGTAATGGGTTACTTATGGGCATTATATTGGCTCTTATTTTAGAAAATACGATCAAGTGGGATAAAATCTCCTAAATAATAAAAGAGCACTAAGCGGTTGTGCAGCTAATGCTCTTTTTCAGTAAAATTCTAACGGCCTAAATAACCATCCCAATCTTTCCAAACGGGCTGTAAACCGGCTTGCACAAGTGCATTCGCTACTTGTGCGGCACTGCGGTTATCATTTGGAGAAAATTGTTCTAGCTCTTCTTTGGTATCTGCATAGCCGCCTGGTTGGGTTTTCGAGCCAGCACTGACGTTGTTAATTGCCAATGGCACCACGTTATCACGGAAATAAGGTGATTCACGGGTTGAGAGTGAAAGCTCTACATTTGGCGCCAGTAAGCGAAAAGCACAAATTAATTGCACTAATTCGGCTTCATTCATCAGTGATGCCGGTTCAACACCACCCGCACAAGGGCGTAAGCGAGGAAAAGAGATAGAATAACGACTTTGCCAGTAGTATTGCTGTAGGTACAACAAATGTTCTGCAACCATATAGCAATCAGTACGCCAACTGTTTGATAAACCAATTAACGCACCAAGGCCGATTTTATCTATACCCGCTTCTCCTAAGCGTTCTGGCGTGGCTAAGCGCCAGTGAAAATCCTGTTTTTTGCCTTTGAGGTGATGGAGTTGATACGTGGGCTCATGGTAGGTTTCTTGATAAACCATCACACCATCTAACCCCAGAGTTTTTAATTCCTTATATTCATCTGTGCTTAATGGCTGCACTTCCATCATTAAGGAACTGAAATAAGGGCGAATGATGGGGAATGTGTGACGAAAATAGTCCATACCCACTTTACTCTGGTGCTCTCCGGTGACTAGCAATAAGCTATCGAAACCAATTTTGCGAATGGTTTCGCACTCATTGATAATTTCAGCGTCATTTAGCGTTTTACGTTTAATTTTATTACTCATCGAAAAACCGCAATAAGTACAATCGTTTGCGCATAGGTTCGATAAATAAAGTGGCACATAAAACCCAACGGCATGGCCAAAGCGTTGTCGGGTGAGTTTCTGAGCTTTTTGTGCCATCAGCTCAATATAGGGACGGGCAGCAGGGGAAAGCAGTGCCATAAAATCATCGAGTGTGAGTATATCCACCGCTAAAGCATGTTCTACATCGGCAGGTGTTTTACTGTTTATCCGCAGTGTCGTATCGTCCCAATCCAGTGCTTGTAAGCGTTCTTGGAAGCTTGGGATCATGATAAGGCCCCTAAGAAACTGGTCAATGGGCTGGACGCTTGCGCCTGTTGCTTCGGCGTAGCTAAACCACTTTGATAAGCTAATTCAGCCGCTTCGACCGCGAGTTTAAACGCTTTTGCCATGAGTACAGGTTGTTTTGCTACAGCGATTGCAGTGTTGACTAAAACGGCATCAGCGCCCATTTCGATGGCTTCTGCCGCATGGCTTGGTGCACCAATTCCGGCATCTACAACGACAGGTACAGAAGCTTGTTCAATAATGATACGGAGCATTTCTTTCGTTGCTAAGCCTTTGTTTGTGCCAATCGGTGCGCCTAATGGCATCACAGCGGCACAGCCAACTTCTTCTAAACGACGGCATAACACCGGGTCTGCGCTGCAATAAGGCAATACAACAAATCCCTCTTTAACGAGCTGCTCTGCGGCGAGTAATGTCTCGATGGGATCCGGTAGTAAATAACGCATATCTGGATGGATTTCGAGTTTGACCCAGTTAGTACCAAGGGCTTCACGAGCTAGGCGTGCAGCAAATATCGCCTCTTGGGCATTTTTCGCCCCTGAAGTATTCGGTAATAGTTTCACGCCCAATTGTTGTAGAGGTTGTAAAATACCATCATCTTGCCCACGTAAATCAATACGTTTCATTGCCATTGTCACCAATTGACTGCCGGATGCCGCAATGGCGTCTTGCATGAGATTGGCGCTGGCAAATTTACCTGTTCCAGTAAATAGGCGTGAGTGAAAAGTAAAATCTGCGATTTTTAACATCATTAGCCCCCCGCGATAGCTTGAAACAACAAGATATTATCTTGGTCATTAATGAGATATGAATCCCACTGACTCTTCGGAATGATCACTTGATTGATGGCAAGTGCAGTTCCCACCATTGGGCGATCGAGAGTGGAAAATAATTGATTAACCGTCAGTGGGGCGTCGAATTCCATAGGTTGGTCATTAATTATGATATGCATGTTTCTTCCCGACAGATTGGACATTGCAGTGACGGCATTAATTGCAATGTATTCCATTGTTGCTGTTTTCCATCGAATAAACGCAATTTACCGCTCAGTGAAGAGGGAAGGCCGACAAGTAATTTAATGGCTTCCAGTGCTTGCAACGTGCCGATAATCCCAACCACTGGCCCTAATACCCCAGCAGTGCGGCAGTTGCGTTCGGGTTCATCTTGGTCTGGGTATAAACAGGCATAGCAACCGGTACTAAATGGCGGCTCAAGTACCATTAATTGGCCACCAAACCCAACAGCACTGCCGCTGACTAAGGTTGTATTGGTCATGACACAGGCGGCATTAACTGCATGACGAGTGGCCATGTTATCGCAGCAATCAAGCACTAAGTCGACTTGTTCCGCTAATGGAATTAAAGTCTCAACATCCAACTTTTGTGCGATAACATGGGTTCTTACCAACGGATTGAGTTGATGTAGCCTATCTGCGGCAAGCTGGGCTTTTGACTGGCCAATATCATCGGTATCGTAAAGTACCTGCCGTTGTAAGTTAGAAACGTGTAAGTCATCGTGGTCAGCTAGCCACAATTCGCCGACACCAGCGCCCGTTAAATAAAGGGATGCGGGAGAGCCTAAGCCCCCTAAACCGACAATTAGGACTTTGCTATTTTTCAGTTTTTGTTGCCCCTCAGGACTGATGTCTTCAAGTAATAGCTGGCGGCTGTAACGCATGAATTCTTGGTCACTTAACATGATTGAATTCCTTAAATCATCATTAGCCCTGTTTTTATGACGATAAACTAGGGCTAATTTTGTGATTAAAAATCGACTAATTGGCGTGATCCCGCTCAATTAAATTCAGCAAAGTTTCTGTTGCGGCGCGCCAATCATCGGCTTTAGTAATCGCACTGACTAGCGCGACACTCCCCACTCCAGTTGCTAGCACGTCAGGCACTTTATCAATGGAAATCCCACCAATGGCTACCGTTGGGTAATCAGGTGTTGCTTCCACCATGGCTTTAAGTGTTTCTAAACCCTGAGGCGAAGAAGGCATCTCTTTGGTTTGTGTTGGAAAGATATGCCCCATGGCAATGTAGGAAGGGCGAACCGATTTTGCGATAGCCAATTCATGCTCATCGTGCGTTGATATTCCTAACCGTAAGCCCGCTTGGTGGATTGCTAATAAATCGGTAGTTTCCAAATCTTCTTGGCCTAAATGTACGCCATAAGCACCAAACTCGACCGCTAACCGCCAGTAATCATTAATGAATAAGCGTGCGTTATGTTTTTCCCCGAGCGCAATAGCTTGTTGAATCTTATCACGAACATCTGCGTCAGATTTGTCTTTGATACGCAATTGAATTGTGGAAACACCTGCATTAAGCAAACGTTCAATCCATTCAACGGAATCCACAACGGGATAAAGCCCAAGGCGTTGTGCAGTCTCAGGAAAAGGGCTATTTGGGAGAGTTATAGCATTAGGCAATTTTGGCATTTTCATCCACCTCAGCATTCACAATTTCAGCACCGTGATAGAGTTCGCTGCCATGGGCACGGAAGGCTTCTGACATCTGTTCCATACCCGCTTCTTTTTCATTTGCTTCTTTTTGGGCCGCGTAGTCACGAACCTCTTGGGATATTTTCATTGAACAGAATTTAGGCCCACACATAGAACAGAAATGAGCAATTTTCCCAGAGGCTTGTGGTAAGGTTTCATCGTGATATTTGCGAGCAGTTTCAGGATCTAACGCCAAGTTAAATTGGTCTTCCCAGCGGAATTCAAAACGGGCTTTGGACATGGCGTTATCACGGATCTGTGCACCTGGGTGGCCTTTAGCAAGGTCAGCGGCATGGGCTGCAATCTTATAAGTGATTAGCCCTTGTTTAACATCTTCTTTGTTCGGTAATCCTAAGTGCTCTTTAGGGGTGACATAACATAACATCGCACAGCCAAACCAACCGATCATGGCGGCACCAATACCAGAGGTAAAGTGGTCATAACCCGGAGCAATATCTGTTGTTAGAGGCCCTAACGTATAGAATGGCGCTTCGTGGCAGTGCTCTAACTCTTCGGTCATATTGCGGCGGATCATTTGCATTGGTACGTGGCCGGGACCTTCAATCATGACTTGAACATCATATTCCCACGCAATTTTTGTGAGCTCACCAAGGGTATGGAGCTCGGCAAATTGAGCTTGGTCGTTGGCGTCTTGAATTGAACCGGGGCGTAGTCCATCCCCTAACGACAAGGAAACGTCGTAAGCGGCACAAATTTCACAGATTTCACGGAAGTGCTCATACAGGAAATTTTCTTGGTGATGAGACAAGCACCATTTTGCCATGATAGAGCCACCGCGAGAGACGATCCCTGTTAGGCGTTTAGCTGTCATTGGCACATAGCGTAGCAATACGCCGGCATGGATAGTGAAGTAATCGACACCTTGTTCTGCTTGCTCTAATAATGTGTCACGGAACATTTCCCACGTGAGATTTTCGGCGACGCCGTTCACTTTTTCGAGGGCTTGGTAAATCGGAACTGTACCAATAGGCACGGGGCTATTACGTAAAATCCATTCGCGGGTTTCGTGGATATAACGGCCAGTGGATAAATCCATGACGGTATCTGCCCCCCAGCGTGTTGACCAAATCAGTTTTTCTACTTCTTCTTCAATGGATGAGGTGACCGATGAATTACCAATATTGGCATTAACCTTAACCAAGAAATTACGACCAATAATCATTGGTTCTGATTCGGGATGGTTGATATTGGCTGGGATAATAGCGCGACCCGCCGCCACTTCTTGGCGAACAAATTCAGGGGTAATATTCTCTGGCAAATTTGCGCCAAAGCCTTGGCCTGGATGTTGTTGCAATAAAACTTCGTCACGAATACGTTCACGTCCCATATTTTCGCGGATTGCAATAAACTCCATTTCAGGGGTAATGATACCTTTGCGTGCGTAATGTAATTGGGTAACACACTTGTTAGTTTGGGCTTTTAACGGGTGGGGACGGTTGTTAAAGCGTAGATGGTCAAGGCCTGCATCAGCAAGTCGTTGTTGTGTGAAGTCAGAGCTGAGATTTTCTACTTTAGTGGTGTCTGAGCGCTCGTTTATCCATGGCGCGCGAATTTTTTTCAAGCCTTTGTGAACGTTGAGTTCTGATGTTGGGTCGCCGTAAGGGCCTGAAGTGTCGTAGATAGGAACGGGTTCGTTGTCTTCAAATTGCGGGTTGTCTTTGTCGCCACCAATAAGGGTTTGCGAAAGCTGAATTTCTCGCATTGGGACTTGGATATCGTCTCTTGAACCTTGAAGATAAATACGTTCAGAATTGGGAAATGAAACGCCAGAAACAGTGTTGATAAAGTTTTCAGCGGCATCACGTTGGGCTTTACGAGTGCGAGCGGGTGCTGCTTGTGGCGATAAATCAGCTGTAGGGATGATATTTTGTTGTGTATTATTGGACATAGCAATTTCCTGACATTGTCACGGCTATCACAGCTAAGTGTGTAGCGGGTTTATCGAAAGAAAGTTGCTTGTCAGGAGTTCGGCGGAGTAATAAAAAGACATTGCGTTTAATTTTTAGCCAAATGAGAGATGGCAAAAAGACGCTGAGTGATTACTCTTGTTCCCTTCGCGGGTATTAACCCGATCAGGTTCCGCGGATCCCGAATTAACGGTCTCAGCCCGATGCTATGCATGCTAGGCACTCCGACAAGAGATTTCAGTATAAGCTTTCC
>NZ_JAMPNG010000024.1:0-48414 GCF_028479245.1 Providencia sp. PROV223 | reverse complement strand
TTCAATTTCATCCCTATTCGCAGGGCCATTAATCATGAATATAACCACCACGATACAAAGTAGTGAGTAACAGCTCACGGTTTGTTTGGTATGTAGCGAAATTTTAATGAAATTAGAGGTTGAATGCTAATGAGAGACTCAGAGTAGTAAGTAACAGCTCACAAGTTGTTTGGTGGGTAGCAGAGTTTTAGTAAAATCCAATGGATATAGCGGGTTGGTGGTTTACCTATCACCTCGATGAATGGAATTGCCTGGGAAATAAGTGACAGTCCACTTAAAAAATAAAGTGGAGCAGTGAAGGTAAGCTTGAACCATCATTTCTTAAATAGGTATGAAATGAATTCATTTATATACCCTACCGATAGATAAATTCTAATCTATTAAAATAAATAATGAATTAGTAAGGTTAGTTCATCGATTTACTCTACTTTACTTATTTGGATTTTTTCTATTTTATGGTTTTTATAGTGTTAATTAGTATGTACAAAAAGTATGTGTTTATCATTTAAATATTAATAATATCAATAGATAAAATGTTATAAGCCATTTTTTCTGATATAACAGCAATTCATCACCATTTTAAATTTACGTCTAAAATTTATTCGAATGGTTATTTTTATATATAAAAATTGTTAAATTGATGTTTTATTTTATTGTGCTTATAATGAGTAAATCAACTTAAGATATTACATTAGATATAAAATTTGTTTATAAATAGAATTTTCAATGGAAAGAACACAGTCCAAGGTGTCGTTAATAGCATAAGCTGTAATCATTAACTAACTGTATTTCATGTAAATATTGTTTATGTGCCAAAGGTGGATCACATGAAAAAGGCAAAAAGCGCTAATCATAAGATTTTTGATCAAATTCTTTCTGTAAATAAGCAGAATGAATTTGAATTTAACAATGGGCAAGATGGTGCAATTATTCTTTCTATACTTGTGATGTTTTTTGTACCATTTTTACTATTAAATGCAGCAAGAATTTATTTTGGAATAGATTACAGCTTTGTCGCGGTGATCTCCATGTTGGCGGTTAGTGCCATCATCACATACACATTGTATAAGCGTCTAAAAATGGATTCTGAATTTGCTGAAAAGCATATTGTATTAGACCAATTATTGATGCGTTATACGCCAAAAAATAAAGCAGAGTTTAAGAGCCTTCAAGAAGAGAGAAAGGCAAACCCATCAAGTACTTATTCACTTGTTGAAGATTGGGCTAATAGAGAAAGACTGCACTATGCAAATTAGCACACACTAACAATCTAATAAATGTTTGCATATCCCTCGGCTACTTTTAGTTGGGGGATTTTTTATCTATTGCAAAGGCTGGCCCTACATTGAGGGCTAGATTAATAAAAATAACTAATTCCAATTTTTACCTAGAAGATATGCAATTTCGAGAGATTGCATTTTGTTGAGTCTAGGGTCATATAATGACTGATATTTATAACTAATATCTTCTTCGCTGATTTCAAGGATACCTCCCTGTGCACTCAGTAACATCTAGTCCTGTCATTTCTAAATGGGCACCTCCTAGATGTACTCCTGCCTCCTTTAATATATGAATGAACTGAATCATTTCATTAGTAATACCCGTAAAATAACGTGTTTTATATCCTTCTTTGGCATTTTTAGTATTACCATGCATAGGGACAATCATCCAAATGACGGGCTTGCCACTGGGCTGAATTGATTTTATGAGAGCCGGGAGTTTTTGTTTAATAACACCTGCTCCCATTCTAATGATGAGAACTGTTTTTCCTTTTTCTTGACTAGGGTTTAATTTCTTTATTAATTTCAGCAATGTATATGATGTGATATTTGGCCCGCATTTGATACCAATAGGTTTTTCCACCTCTCTTAAATATTCGATATGTAATTGTTATTCATTGTTATTTAATATTTACGTTATATAGAATAAAAAAAACGGCATAAATAGCCGTTTTTTATTCTATATAATTATGAGAGGTCGACGTTAATGCGATTTTCCTTGTTCAATACCAAGCCCAATCTGTGAACGAATAAATTGTTCTTTAAAGCGCTCTCTTTCCATTTTTCCTTGTTCTGAATTATCTGTTACAGAGAATAACCAGGCAGCAATAAACGCAACAGCCATAGAAAAAATTGCTGGGTATTCATAAGGGTAAATTGGTTTCTCATGATGAAGAATGCTGACCCAGATGGTTGGCCCTAAAATCATCAAGACAACTGCAGTAATTAAACCAAACCAGCCACCAGCTAATGCTCCACGAGTAGTCAGTTTGCGCCAGTACATTGAGAGTAAAATGATTGGAAAATTACAGCTTGCTGCAATTGAGAATGCCAAGCCAACCATGAAAGCAATGTTTTGTTTTTCAAACAGAATGCCTAACCCGATAGCAACAAAACCTAAGATAACAACGGTAATTTTAGATACGCGTAATTCATCTTTTTCATCAGCTTTACCATTTTTCATTGCCATCGCATATAGGTCATGAGAAACCGCGGAGGCGCCTGCTAAGGTTAAACCAGCAACAACTGCAAGGATGGTGGCGAATGCAACTGCAGAAATAAAGCCTAAGAAGAAATTACCACCAACTGCATCAGCAAGGTGTACAGCGGCCATATTGGTACCACCAATTAATGCACCAGCAGCATCTTTAAATGCAGGATTGGAACTGACAAGAACGATGGCACCAAAACCAATAATAAAGGTTAATATGTAAAAGTAACCGATAAACCCTGTGGCATAGAACACACTTTTACGTGCTTCTTTCGCGTCACTAACGGTGAAGAATCGCATAATAATGTGAGGGAGGCCTGCTGTACCAAACATTAATGCTAAACCAAGGGATAAGGCGGATATAGGGTCGGAGACCAGCCCTCCAGGACTCATGATAGCAATACCATTTTTATGAACTTCTACGGCTTCTTTAAATAAGGTATTAAAGTTAAAGCCAACATGCTTCATAACCATAACAGCCATGAATGTTGCACCAGCTAATAACAAGATGGCTTTAATAATTTGAACCCAAGTTGTGGCTAACATTCCACCAAATAGGACATACAGCACCATCAATATACCCACAATAACAACCGCGACGTGGTAATTGAGACCAAATAATAATTCAATTAATTTACCCGCACCCACCATTTGAGCAATAAGATACAGTGCAACAACAACCAGAGAACCAACCGCAGATAGAATGCGAATTGGTCTTTGTTTTAATCGATAAGAAGCGACGTCAGCGAAAGTATAGCGACCTAAATTACGTAAGCGCTCGGCAATTAAGAATAGAATGATCGGCCAGCCAATTAAGAAGCCAATCGAGTAAATCAGGCCATCGTAGCCAGAAGTATAAACCAGGGCGGAGATCCCTAAAAAGGAAGCCGCTGACATAAAGTCGCCCGCGATAGCCATCCCGTTTTGGAAACCTGTAATTTTCCCGCCTGCAGTATAGTAATCAGAGCGAGAACGCGTTCTTTTTGACGCCCAGTAAGTTATATATAAGGTAAAGCCGACAAACAGTAAGAACATCACAATCGCCTGAATATTCACAGGCTGGCGTTCAACATCCCCTGTCAATGCATCGGGAAACGCCATTGAGGAGGTAAAAAAGAGAATGAGTGAGAGCAATATTTTCATTTTTCTACCTCTTTTAAAATTTCTGCTGTTAAACGGTCGTATTCACCGTTAGCCCGGATAACGTAAAGCCCCGTTAGTACAAATGAAATGACGATCAGCCCTACACCAACAGGAATTCCTCTTGTAATGTATGAACCTTCGGATATTGGTGTTCCAAGCCAGCTTGGGTCAAAAGCGATAAGAAAAATAAAACCAACATACAGCACGAGCGTTATTATTGATAACAACCATGAAAAGCGACTACGTTTTCTAACCAGTTCTTTAAAGCGAGGGTTATCCTCTACCTTTTCGTAAGCAGTAGCATTCATCAGAGTTCTCCTCTGTTATACTCGTCATACTTCAAGTTGCAGCTTTGTTGACTACACTCACTCACACGAGTTACATACTTGTGTATGCCCCTCGTGCTTCGTTCGCTTGTCGCCTAGCTACCCCTCGAATTATTTAGAGTAAACCATCTTGTTGGGATGTATGTAAGGCCGCCTCTATGAGTTGGCCTTTTGGCGTTATGACATACTCATAGACTGTTTTTCTTCGAGTAGTTTTTCGACAACACCAGGATCGGCCAGCGTGGAGGTATCTCCGAAATTACTGGTGTCTCCTGATGCAATTTTTCGTAGGATGCGACGCATGATTTTACCGGAACGAGTTTTAGGTAGTGAATCCGTCCAGTGAAGTACATCCGGGGTGGCAATAGGGCCGATTTCCTTACGAACCCAGTTGCGAACTTCGGTGTATAGCTCTGGTGATGGCTCAACCCCAGATATTAATGTGACATAAGCATAGATTGCTTGGCCTTTAATATTATGAGGAATCCCGACCACTGCAGCTTCGGCCACTTTCGGATGTGCAACGAGCGCTGATTCTATTTCTGCGGTACCTAAACGATGGCCCGAAATATTCAGTACATCGTCAACACGGCCTGTGATCCAGTAATAACCATCTTCATCACGACGAGCACCATCACCACTAAAGTACATGCCTTTAAAGGTTGAGAAATAGGTTTGCTCGAAGCGTTCGTGATCGCCAAATAAGGTTCGGGCTTGGCCCGGCCATGAATCAACAATCACTAAGTTACCTTCTGTGGCGCCTTCGATAGGCTCACCAAGGTTATCGACTAATGCAGGGCGAACACCAAAGAATGGCAATGTTGCAGACCCTGGCTTTAACATGGTTGCTCCCGGAAGTGGAGTGATCATGAAACCACCTGTTTCGGTTTGCCACCATGTATCAACCACTGGGCAGCGGCTATTACCAATTTTTTTGTAGAACCATTCCCAAGCTTCAGGATTAATGGGTTCTCCCACTGAACCGAGAATTCGTAATGAGCTGCGATCTGTACCTTCAATGGCTTTATCGCCTTCGGCCATTAATGCACGGATAGCAGTTGGGGCGGTATAAAGGATATTGACTTGGTGTTTATCAACCACTTGGCTCATTCGGTTAACTGCTGGGTAATTAGGTACCCCTTCGAACATTAATGTTTTAGCACCATTGGATAATGGGCCATATAATAAATAGCTATGGCCTGTAACCCAGCCCACATCTGCAGTACACCAATAGACTTCACCTGGATGGTAGTCGAAGGTGTATTTAAATGTCAGTGTGGCATAGACTAAATAACCGCCAGTGCTATGCAGAACGCCTTTTGGCTTACCTGTAGAACCAGAGGTATATAGGATGAATAGCGGATCTTCTGCGTTAATTTCTTCTGGAGGGCAATCCGCACTGACCCCTTTGATGACGTCATGCCACCAGAGATCACGCCCTTCTACCCAGCTCGGCGCATTGCCTGTACGTTGGTAAACAATCACATTAGAAACCGTAGTGACTTGCGGGTTAGCGAGTGCGTCATCCACATTTTTCTTTAATGGAATTGCACGACCTGCTCGTAAGCCTTCATCTGCGGTGATGATTAGCTTTGCTTTACAGTCAATAACGCGACCAGAGACCGCCTCAGGGGAGAAACCAGCAAAAATGACTGTATGTATCGCGCCAATACGAGCACAAGCCAGCATCGCGACAGCAGCTTCGACAACCATCGGCATGTAAATGGCGACAACATCGCCTTTACGAATACCTTGTTGTTTCAAAACATTAGCAAACTGACAAACATCATGGTGTAGTTCGCGGTAAGTGACATTTTTTGACGATGAGGGGTCATCGCCTTCCCAAATAATCGCAGTTTGGTCGCCTTTTTCAGCCAGATGGCGATCCAAACAGTTTGCACTTAAATTTAACGTACCATCTTCAAACCAGCGGATATCAATATGGCCGGGGTCAAAAGAGGTGTTCTTGACACGTGTATAAGGTTTAATCCAATCAACGATTTTTCCTTTTTCGCCCCAAAATCCTTCAGGGTCTTGAATCGAGCGTTGGTACTCATCGTTATACTGTTGTTCGTTTATCAGGGCATTTTTTGCAATTTCAGCAGGAACGGGATGTTTAGTTATTTGAGTCATATTATTATCTCCTTGCAGATGTTAATACTATGTCAAAAAATGGTTAACTAAAGCACGATTTTTAAATTTGTTTTTCTTTTGCGCGGAAGATCACGTATTAATTGTAATGAGATTTGCAGGATTATCATTTGATGCTAAATATCAAATTGAAATATAAAGCTAAAAATATAATAAAAGGTAGATTTAAAGAAAAATAAACGATGGGGTTATTGGTATTAGTTACTGAATAAAGGAGTTCTCATAGCGAATATAAATATCCATATATTTACTATGGGTTTGATAATGATTTTCATTAACAGTAAAATAACTATAATAGATAGTTATTCACAAGGTGCGAAGTTACGCAAGTGTTTACCCTATGAGCCTTGTGGTAAAAATGAGAAACATAGCGGTATTTACGTCACTGGAGACAATAATATGAGTTATACATTACCTGCTTTACCTTATGCTTATGATGCGCTGGAACCACACTTTGACAAGCAAACCATGGAAATCCACCATACTAAGCACCATCAAACCTATGTGACTAACACCAATACAGCGTTAGAAAAACTACCTGAATTAGCGGGTTTAGATATCGATGTTTTGATTCAAAAATTGGACCAAATCCCAGCTGATCAACGTACGTTTGTTCGTAACAACGCTGGTGGCCACTCAAACCATAGTCTGTTCTGGAAAGGTTTGAAATTAGGTACTGAATTAAAAGGCGAACTGAAAGCTGCGATTGAGCGTGATTTCGGTAGCGTTGATGCATTTAAAGAACTGTTTGAAAAAGCAGCTGCAACACGTTTCGGTTCTGGCTGGGCATGGCTGGTTCTGAAAGATGACGGTAAATTAGCTGTCGTTTCAACTGCTAACCAAGACAGCCCATTAATGGGTGAGGCTATTTCAGGCGTATCTGGTTACCCAATTATCGGTTTAGACGTATGGGAACACGCTTATTACCTGAAATTCCAAAACCGCCGCCCTGATTATATTAAAGCATTCTGGTCAGTTGTGAACTGGGATGAAGCAGCGGCACGTTTTGCAGCAAAAGCTAAATAATTTTATAAGATAATTTATTTGCCATAAGCGCAGCGTTAATGCTGCGCTTTTTTTATTTATACTCCACCAATTGTTATCTCTACTGGCATTCTTTATGATGGAAGTTCTATTACTTTGCTAAGTGGAGAGCACTGTTCATGTCATATTTTCCCCAGGTCTTTATCGGTAAAGTCCAAGCAACTCAATCTTGTGGGCACAGCGCTATTCACAAGCAAGCTGCCGACGGGTTATTGATGTTAGGGCAATTGGGGCTTGATGGCGATGAACAAGCTGAAAAGCGCTTCCATGGTGGGCCAGATAGAGCACTTTGCCATTATCCTAGGGAACATTATGATTTCTGGGTCAATGCATATCCTGATTTAGCCGATTTATTTGTTGCCTCTGCATTTGGGGAAAATATATCAACGTTGGGTATGACTGAAGAAAACGTATTTATTGGGGATATTTTTGCATGGGGTGATGCGCGTATTCAGGTCACTCAACCTCGTTCCCCTTGTTATAAGCTCAATGGGTTAACGGGAATTGAAAATTTTGCACAAATGATGCAAGACAATGGGCGCTGTGGTTGGTTGTACCGCGTCATTAAAACAGGCAATGTTAGTGAAAATGCGCCATTAACGCTATTGAGCCGCAATAGTGATATTTCAGTACAAGAAGCCATTATGATTGCATTTCACGCTCCTTATGATGAGGAATTATACCAGCGCCTGTTAAGTGCTGCAGGGTTATCCGCAAGTTGGAGCTTAACCATGCAGAACCGTTTAGATAACCACCGCATCGAAGAGTTTAAGCACCGGTTGTTTGGTAAACGTTAATCGCTAGCGAAAAGCTATTGTGCGCTTATAACAAAGAGAGTCTTTAGCCATAAGCGTTTGCTAGCAATATAACGTGCGATATTGAGAATGCCTATATCTTAGGTGTTTGTTGTATAAACTGTTGGTACCACGGGATATTCGCCATTAATTCGAGATGTGTTCCCTGAGCGATAATTTTTCCTTTCTCCATATACACAATTTCATCCGCTTGGCGGGCAAGGTTAGGCTGGTGGGTGACGACGATACGTGTCTGTTGTTTGGCTTGAGTAATAAGGTCAATCACGGAGGCTGTATTGATGTTATCAAGGCTTGCTGTTGGTTCATCCATTAAAATGATATTAGGATGCTGTAGAATCAATCTTGCAATACACAGCCGTTGTCTTTGTCCTCCAGAAAGTAACATACCGCCAGAACCAACCTCTTTTTCTAAGAACGTATGATTGGCAGTGAAATTAAGTTGTGTCAGTAATGCACTGATTGCCCGGTCATCAATATTATCATCATCAAGTACCAAATTTTGGCGTACGCTACCGCAAAATAAACGGCTATCTTGTAGTAAGACTCCCCGGTGAGCACACAACACCTCTTGTGATAGGTTTTTAATATTTTTATTACCGTAGTTCACACTGCCATATGTTGGGTCTTGTAAGCGAGCGAGTAAGCTTAATAATGTACTTTTGCCTGCTCCTGATGGCCCTACAATGGCGGTAAGTGTATGTTCCTTAAAGCTAAGACCTATGTTTTGTAAAATGCATTTTTTATTGTCACTGTAAAATGATAACTGTTCACAGCTAACGCTATCGATAGTGGGTGTTGATGAACGATAAGGAAATGTTAATACCGGAGCCTGCAAGGCTATTTCGATTCGTTGAATTGATTTTTTCATTTGTCTAATTGATTGATCTAAATGAGAAAGTAACCACATAGGTTCAATTAAGCGCGCTAATAAAACTAACCCTGCTAGCCACATATTTAATGGCATCTTTGCATGATCAACTAAATAAATACCGAACCCAAAGAGCGTAATAAAGGCGGTTTGCACCATTAATGAAAATAATAAGTGAAATGGCAAGCTTCTTCGTTGTAGCTGTCTCTGAGTTTGATACTGGGATGCTAAGGCAAGTTTGGGATGCAGCTGCTCATAATGGGTATTTGAGCGACGAATCAATGGCTGGTGGAGCGCATATTGGTTGAGTGCACTCATTGCTTGTTGTTCTGATTCATGAGCTGCTCGTTCAAAAAAGGCAATTTTTCTGGCTGATAAGCGTAAAGAGACTAATAACAAAAGGAGTATAAACAGTAAAATAACGCTAAATGTACGTTGATAGGCTA
The DNA here is from genome assembly GCF_028479245.1 of Providencia sp. PROV223. Classification (NCBI taxonomy): domain Bacteria; kingdom Pseudomonadati; phylum Pseudomonadota; class Gammaproteobacteria; order Enterobacterales; family Morganellaceae; genus Providencia; species Providencia sp. PROV223. The sequence continues at coordinate 39,131 of NZ_JAMPNG010000024.1, read as the reverse complement.
ACACTCCAATCACGATAGTACAGGGCGTGACTAACCCGCTAATAATAGGATGGAGTAAATGTGCGGGTACAGACATAACCTGTGATACAGGTCCTGAAATTAATTGGTTGCTGTTTGAAATGGGTTGCAATGAAAGCGGCAGATGGCGAATAAGTGCCGTAGCAAGATAGCGCATCACCAATCCCCCTGCAAAATAGCCTTTCTGGGTGGCTATAAATGTTATGGTGAGTGTTATTAAGCTAGAAAGAGTGAATAGTATTAATGGGATAGTGGTATCAAGGTGCCAATCTAAAATAACAACAAATAAAAATAACCCGCTAATTCCCTCTAAAACAGCGCTTAGCGTCATCCAAAATATAGCATTACGTACGGTGTATAATAAGCGTTTAAGCACAGTTCTCCTCCAATGCACGTAAAAGTTGCTGATAGGGTTCTGAATGTATTGAAAGTTGTTGATGAGAGCCTTGTGCGATTAATTTTCCGTTGTCTAACAATAATATGCGGTCTGCTAGATTCAAGCCGTTTAAGTCATGGGTAACGAATACACAAGTTCGCGGCTCGCTATGCAATAAATTAAGCACCCGCTGTGCATTTCGAGGGTCAAGTGCGGATGTCGGTTCATCAAGCAGCAATAAAGGCGCTGGTGATAGCAATGCTCGTGCAATCGCGAGGCGTTGAGCCTCTCCACCGGACAACACTATATCTTGCTCTATTACGGCATCCAGCCCTTTAGGTTGTTGTTTTACCAGTGATAATAAATTGAGCTCACCAAGGTAACGGTACATATCATCTTCAGTGGAGTTAGGGGCAAATAGCTGTAGATTTTCACGCACAGAACAAGGCAGAGGCGGGGTGCTTTGCATGACGATGGAAACCGTACGGTTCAAACTAGTTAATGATAGCAGTGGTAATGGAACCGAGTTAAAGAGGACATTTCCCTCTGTTGGGTCTAAAAAGCGCGCCATAAGTTGTATTAAGGTGCTTTTTCCCGCTCCAGACGTTCCGACAATAGCAATAAATTCGTTGGGGGCTACGGTGATATTAATATTCGATAATATTGGGTTATTACCTATTTTAACATCAACTTGGACAAGTTTGAGCTCACCTTGGGATGGGGTAATTGCCTTTTCTCCGTAATGCATACCCGGTTCAGCTAGAAGTTGGCGAATACGTTCTGATGCGCTAACAGCAAGGTTCAAGGCGTCGGCACCATGCCCCATTGCAGCAACGGGGGCGGCAATACTGCTAATTAATAGAATGAATAAAATGATTTGAGCGAGAGGTACGGGCTCAGAGAGTAATGAAACCCCAAAAATAACCCATAATGACAGCAATGTGCTGCTGATACCGACTTGGGTCAGTGAGCTCAAGGCGCCTATTTTACTTATCCATCGCTTAAAGGCGATTTCAAATTGGTATAACGCTTGTGATGTTTTTTTTTGAATGGATTGATTGGGATATTGCCTTGCCTGTAGCGGGTTATCTGCAAGTTCAGCATATTGTTCATACAGGGCACTTATTGTCCGGTTACGTGAGGTATATAGCGCCTGATAACGTATAGAACGCATTTGTTTAAATAAAAAAACCGAGGTGATTAATGGCATTAAGCAAAAAATGGTGAGTAGTGCATTTTGCCATAATAAAATGAGAGTTGCTGTTATTGGGACGATAATTAATTTTGTGATATCTGCGGGGGCATGAGCGGTTAATTGATGTAGCGAACGGACATCACGGTCAGCTATTTGCAAAAAGCCATCTCGACCATGTTGGGCAAAGTGGTTTAGAGGGAGTTTTTCTACTTTATCCAGAAGTTGTAGCCTGAGTTGATGGCAGAGATGGTTATCAGTTTGATGCGTTAAATACAGAGCAAAAGTTTGGCAAATTAACCAGCTGACACCACCGATGGATGCAATAATAACCCATTCATAATATTGATGAACGGAAGTGTTGGCAACTTGGCTAATTGCTATCAATGGAATGAGTGAACAGAGGCCTGCGATGGCTTGTAAAATAAGTGCAAATAATAGTGTGAAGCGATAGGGACGAAGTAATTCCCAAAGTGCGCGGTACATGCGAAACCTCCATAGCGAATCGGTCACTTTAATTTATTTCGCTTTGTTATCGTGAATTAGTTGTTTTGCTTGCCAGACTATTTGTTTTGTTTGCAGGCCTTATTGGCGATATTCATTTTTAAAGCGCTTTTTTGGGGTTTTTAGTAAGATGGCGATATTGCGATTAGGAATATTGAGGGGGGTGAGATGCAATATGATTTAAATGATCTCTACTATTTTGTGAAAGTTGTCGAATATGGTGGTTTTTCACAAGCGGGTTTGGCTCTAGGGATCCCTAAATCTAAATTGAGTCGACGTATTGCAGACTTAGAGAAAAACCTTAATGTTTCATTGATTTACCGTTCTACTCGCCAGTTTCATGTCACGGAAGTGGGGCAAGTCTTTTATCAGCAGTGTAAAAATGTGGTGGATGAAGCTGAAGTTGCTCATGAATTGATTTGTTCCGTTCAGTCACACCCTAAAGGAACGATCAAGTTATCGTGTCCAGTCGCACTGTTACAAGTCTATCTCAATGAATTACTTGTAGATTTTATGATAAAGTACCCTGATATCGATGTTCAAATTTTAGCAGTTAACCGCCCTGTGGATGTGATTAGTGAAGGGTTGGATTTAGCTATTCGAGTGCGTTCATTGCCATTAGATGATTCAGGCTTAATGATGAAAGTACTAGGATATTCACGGCGTATCTTAGTGGCTAGCCCGCAGTTATTCGCAGAGCACGGTGAACTCACTGAGCCCGAAAAGCTGGTGGATTACCCGATGTTAGCGAATACAGAGCACTCACAAAATTACACGTTGACCCTCAAAAATAGTCACGATCTTAGCTTTACGCAGCATTTCACCCCGAAGTTAGCGACAACAGATATTTTAACGTTATACCATGCGGCACGCAAAGGTGTTGGGATCGCAAGGTTGCCTTATGGTGTGGTAGAAAAAGACATTGAATCAGGGGATTTGATAGAGGTATTACCGAAATGGCAGTTTCCTGAAGATATTATTCATGCGGTATATCCATCACGCAAAGGGTTGTTGCCATCAATCCAATTATTATTAAATCATTTAGCAGATAATATTTCGCCGTCAGTGAAATAAATTTCCCCGATAGCGCATTAGGCTATCAGGGAAATATTTCTCATTTACTGTGTTTCAGGAATGCGGCCAAATTTCCCACTATTGAAATCATTCACTGCTTCATTGATTTCTTGCACAGTATTCATCACAAATGGGCCGTAGCCAACAACCGGCTCGTTAATAGGATCACCACTGAGCAACAGTACTAAGGCATCTTCTGTGGCTTCTAACAGAATATTGCTATCTGTATCGTCGAGGATCATCAGCTCCCCTTCGTTTAAAGCGGAACGACCATCAACAAATATTGAACCACGTAACATGACTAAACCGACATAGCGTCCCGCTTTGGTTGGGATACCGACCGTTTTACCTTTGTTAAGCTGCAAATCCCATACATCTAATGGACTAAAGGTTTTTGCTGCACCTTTATTTCCTAAATAGTCACCCGCGATCACTCGCAGTGTTCCTGCATCATTGGGTAATGCGACTTTTGGCATACTATGGCTTTCTAACAGCTGGTAGCCGGGGGCCGCTGATTTGTCTTTTGCTGGCAAATTAACCCACAGTTGTACCATATCAAGAGTGCCACCTTGTTTCATGAAGGCGTCAGACTGATACTCTTGATGTAAAATACCCGATGCCGCAGTCATCCATTGAACATCGCCTGGGCCTATCACACCGCCTTCCCCTGTAGAGTCATGGTGAGCCACTTCGCCATCATACACTATTGTAACGGTTTCAAACCCACGGTGTGGGTGCTCGCCAACCCCCCTATTTGCTGAATTTGAGCTTGGGAAATCAAAAGGCCCCGCTCTATCGAGTAAAAGGAATGGGTTGAGGTATTTCCCATGATCGTTATAGCTAAACATTGAACGGACAGGAAAGCCGTCTCCGACCCAATGGCTGCGAGGAGATTGATAGATACCAATAATTTTTTTCATGGTTTTGCTCCTAAAATTGTTTTGATGACTGAATAATAAAGGAGCAAATCATTTGGCAGTAGTAGCAAAAATAGGTTTCATTGTTGCAGTGATAGAACAATAGAATAAAGTCTAATTATTCTATTTATAGAACAGTGTTTATCAAAAACTGGACTACTCAGCCTTAAATCGATGAATTAATCTAAATAACACGAAAACGGAGCGGCTATAGTTCTATTTTTAAATCAAAAACAGATTTCATATTTTATCGATTGAGAGGTTTCATCATGAGTAGCCCAGCTAATTTTAACGGTCAACGTCCTGCTATTAACCCAGAAGATGCGGTGATGTTATTAATCGATCACCAGAGTGGCTTATTCCAAACCGTAGGTGACATGCCAATGACGGAATTGCGTGCTCGTGCTGCTGTTCTGGCTAAAATGGCTTCTCTAGCTAAAATTCCAGTAATAACAACGGCTTCTGTACCTCAAGGCCCAAATGGTCCGTTGATCCCAGAAATTCATCAAAATGCGCCACATGCACAATATATTGCACGCCGTGGCGAAATTAATGCATGGGATAACCCTGAGTTTGTGGCAGCGGTAAAAGCAACAGGTAAAAAACAATTAATTATTGCAGGAACCATTACCAGTGTTTGTATGGCTTTCCCTGCGATTAGTGCGGTGATGGATGGTTATCAAGTATTTGTGGTCATTGATGCATCAGGTACTTACAGCAAAATGGCGCAAGAAATCACCTTAGCCCGTGTCGTTCAAGCGGGTGTCGTTCCAATGGATACTGCGGCTGTTGCTTCAGAATTACAAGGGACTTGGAACCGTGAAGATGCGGCGGAGTGGGCAATGGCTTACACACAAATTTTCCCTGCTTATCAATTATTAATTGAAAGCTACAGCAAAGCGCAAGATGTTCTGAAAAATAATGAGCAATTAGATTCTGAACGTTAATTCGTGATAAACCCCACATTTAACTTACGGAATTAAATCAGGTGGTGGATGGCATATTTACTCCAACCCATATGTGATATTAATCTAATTGATTGTTATTGAGCATGGTAAAAACGGGAAATTTATCCCGTTTTTTATGAAAAATTTATTTGGGGTAGCAAACATAAACCCAAGCGGGTGGAAAATTGAGATAGACACGTTGTTTTGTAAAATTAAAATAGCGAGAAAACATCTTTTCGCAGGATTGGGTGTATTGAAATAAAATAAAAACCCCTTGCTTGGCAACTAAGCATTGATTCGCTTTTTTCAGAATTCTCATGCCTATCTTTTTATTTAGTGAGAGAAAAGGAATACCAGAGATAATCACATCATACTCATCTTGAAGATATTCAGCCGAAATGGGGTAAACGACAACTCGGTTATCTTTAATCTGTTGAAGTTGTGTAATAAACGTATTATTAACTTCATAAATATCTAATGATGTATTTAATGAAGACTTTTGCAGTATTTGCTTTGTCATTACGCCATTACCAGCACCTATTTCTGCAAATTTACTTTGTTTGTCCCAATCGATATAACTCAGCATGGTATTACAGAGTGAACTAGATGATGGAATAATCGATCCCATCTCCCTTGGCGAAGTAATAAATTGCTTTATATATTCTTTGTATGAATTAAGCCATAGCGCATTAATAATAAACATTTGCACCTCCAATTAGGGGTATAAGAATTGTTTATTGACTTCGCACGGGTAAACCGCACTCACTACAGAATTTATCGCCATATCGGATAATTGAGCGACATTGTTGGCACTGCATTACGTTACGGTATTGCTGCTCGATCTGCTGTTTATCGTTGTAGTACCCATTATTATGGTCACTGTGTTTGGATGAGTGTCCTTGGTTTGAATACCCCCCATGCTTGGATGACCCACCATGTTTGGAATAGCGTGAACCTCGATTTAACCCAAATAATTTGCTGAAAAATGACATAGGTAATTCTCCGTTATTGAGTGTGTTCACGATTAATATAAACGTTAGAGTTAACTCCAGACACAAGGCAAAAAGAGATTAATTACACGATATTACATTTAATTACTGTGGGTAATTAATTTGACGTTTTGAATTGATGGGTTGGGTATTACGGGAGGAAATAGGCGTTGTCAGTAGCCTAATGGGGGACGAATTTCCCCCACTACACTTAATTTAAGTGGTGAATATTACAACTGCGGGCGTTTAACGAAGCCAATTGCTTCATAAACTTTATCTAACGTTTCTTGCGCGCGAGCAGCCGCTTTAGTTGCACCTTCATCCATAATTTGGTTGAGCAGCGCTTCATCATTACGGAATTCATGGTAGCGAGTTTGAAGAGTAGTTAACATGCCAGAAACAGCTTCTGCTACAGCACCTTTTAGATAACCGTACATTTGGCCTTCAAATTCTGCTTCGAGTTCTGCGATTTTCTTACCAGTCACGCCCGACATGATATCTAATAAGTTAGAAACACCCGGTTTGTTTTCTAAATCATAACGAATACGCGGTGGCTCTTCGGAGTCAGTCATTGCGCGTTTGATTTTTTTCACGACAGATTTCGGGTCTTCTAATAATGCGATAACGTTGTTACGGTTATCATCAGACTTAGACATTTTCTTGGTTGGATCTTGTAGCGCCATAACACGGGCACCACCACCAGTCGGAATGAATGGATCGGGTACAGTGAAAATATCACCGTAAATAGCATTGAAGCGTTGAGCAATATCACGGCTCAATTCAAGATGTTGTTTCTGGTCAATGCCAACGGGTACTTGATTTGTTTGATAAATCAAAATATCGGCTGCCATTAGTACCGGGTAATCAAATAGGCCTGCATTGATATTTTCTGCATGACGGGCAGATTTATCTTTAAACTGAGTCATACGGCTCAATTCACCGAAATAGGTGTAGCAGTTAAGCGCCCAGCTCAGTTGAGCGTGTTGTGGTACATGGGACTGAACAAAAATAGTGCTTTTTTTCGGGTCAATGCCACAAGCTAAATAAAGCGCGAGTGTATCAAGGGTTCTTTTACGCAGCTCGATAGGGTCTTGGCGAACGGTGATAGCGTGCTGGTCAACGATACAGTAAATGCAATCGTAGTCATCTTGCATTTGTACCCACTGACGTAATGCACCCATATAGTTACCGATGGTTAATTCACCGGAAGGCTGTGCGCCGCTGAATACGATTGGTTTTTGGGGTTGCTTTAAATTTTCAGTGGGAGTACTCATTTAGTTATGTCCTTGCTTATTTTATTTCAGATAACCCAATTGCAGGTAATAAATCAGAAAAATGTGTTAATACACAGTTCGGTTCACTCAGTGCAATAGATTCACCATAGTTATAACCGTAGGTCAGACCGACACACGGGCATTCAGCGCTTTTCGCTGCAATAATATCATTACGAGAATCGCCGACAAAAAGCAATTCTTCTTTACGTAAACCGAATGTTCCCATCGTTAAGTAGAGAGGAGCTGGATGCGGTTTTAAAGCTTTGACATCATCGCTACCCAATACCAGAGAAAAGTAGTGTTCAATGCCTAATTTCTTCAATAATGGCGCAATAAATGGGGTTGCTTTATTCGTTACAATTCCCATAGGCAGGCCATGTTTCGCTAATTGCTCTAAAGTGTCTTTTACTTCAGGGAACAGTTGGCTGCCTGTTGTGACAGATGTTGCATAGAATTTATCAAAACTGGCTCGCGCTCTTTTTTGTAGCTCGGGCGTGATTTTGGCTCCTGCCCAAGAAAGCGCTCGCTCAACTAATATATCAACCCCATTGCCGACCCAAATAGAAACGCGTTCTTTACCTGCGGGAGGGAAATTTAATTCGTTGAGCATGTTGTCGATAGCGTCAGCTAAGCCGCTGGCGCTGTCTACGAGAGTGCCGTCTAAATCGAAAGCTATCGCTTTGATATTCTCTAATACGACTTGAGTCATTGAGATACCTTTTGTAATTCGTTACGCATCGCGTCGATAACAGTTTTATAGTCGGGTTGGTCGAAAATAGCAGAACCTGCAACGAAGGTGTCGGCACCTGCTGCTGCAATCTCTGCGATATTATTCACCTTGACACCGCCATCGACTTCCAAACGAATATCATAACCACTCTCATCAATTAATTTACGGACTTGGCGCAATTTATTGAGTGTTTGTGGGATAAAGGATTGTCCACCAAAGCCGGGGTTGACAGACATGAGCAGGATCATATCGACTTTATCCATCACATAATCAAGGTAGCTAAGTGGGGTTGCTGGGTTAAATACTAGCCCTGCGGTACAGCCATGCTCGCGAATTAACTGCAGTGAGCGGTCAACGTGTTCACTGGCTTCAGGGTGGAAGCTAATATGGGTTGCACCCGCTTTAGCAAAGTCAGGGATAATGCGGTCAACGGGTTTCACCATTAAATGGACATCAATAGGTGCGGTTATTCCGTAGTCTCGCAGTGCTTTACATATAGGCGCCCCAAACGTTAAGTTTGGTACATAATGGTTGTCCATAACATCAAAATGCACGATATCGGCACCAGCTGCAAGAACATTGGCAGTATCTTCGCCTAAACGGGCAAAGTCAGCAGATAAAATAGATGGGGCAATGAGAAAGTTTTTCATTATTGTCTCCGATTATTAATCGTTATCTGAGAGCCATTCATCGCTAGGTACAAGGCGCTGTGTTTTTTTCTTATCTATTTTTCTAGGAGAAAGGCTATTTGGTATACCCGGATATAATGCCAGTAACTCATTGACTTTTGTCCGGTTCAATATATTTCTACTGATAGTGCGACGTACTTTTACAATATGTAATTGGGCTTGATGATACCACTCTCTCGTCATCGGGGTATCATGATTTGAGATCAAGACAGGGATTTTGCTTTCTGTTGATAACTTTTGTGCCAAAATCGCTAAGTTTTGTTGTTCAAGCGAATTAAATGAATTCGTATGATACGCGGTGAAATTAGCGGTATCTGATAAAGGTGCATAGGGTGGGTCACAGTAGACAACAGATCCCTCTTTTGCGTTGAGCAAAGTTTCACCATAATGCTGAGTCATAAACATCGCATTTTGTGATTTTTCAGCAAACCACAGTAATTCTTCTTTAGGAAAATAGGGCTTTTTATAGCGGCCGAAAGGAACATTAAATTCACCACGAGAATTATAACGGCATAACCCATTATAGCAGTGGCGGTTTAAGTATAAAAAAAGGACACTGCGTTTCTCAGTATCGGTCGATTGGTTAAAGGCTTCACGCATTAAATAATATTGTTCGGAAGTATTATATTCAGGTGTGAAGATTTGCTGGGCTTCTTCGATAAAAGAATCAGCACGGTCTTTAACTGTATTATAGAGGTTGATGAGGTCACTGTTGATATCTGCCAGTATGTAGGAATCATAACTGGTGTTTAAAAACACTGACCCAGCACCAACAAAAGGCTCAATTAAGCAATCACCTTGTGGAAGGTGTTTTTTGATTTCTTCCACAAGGGGGTATTTGCCCCCAGCCCATTTTAAAAAAGCGCGTTTTTTTTTCATGCCGTCTTTATTATTACAATCGTTTAGAGTACTAAATCTATACTCTGTCAGGACAACATAATGCGCCCGGGGAAAAACGTTGTTATTTTTGATCCTGTTTGACTTGTTTCATATTTCTAACCCACGGTTTTTTCGCTTGCACTGCAGCAGGTAAGGTTCCTATTGCATTTTTTGCGTCGGTCACTGAACTATAATTTCCGTGAATAAGAACATACCAGGTTTGCCCATTACGTATAGTTTTATAGACTTTGTAATTGGCCAGTTTGTTTTCTTTTGCAAAAGCTTCCAATGTATCAGAGCGGCTTGCGCTGCTGAGTTGTAATGTATAGCTACCAGCTGGTGCAGACATGATATTACTACCTTGGCTACTTGCTGTTGATGCAGGTTTCGCTGGCTGTTTAGTCTGCACAGGATGTTTTTGCTCAACGGGTTTTGCAGGTGTTTTTTCTGGTGTAACTGGTTTTACCACGGGTTGCTGTTCGACAGGTTTAACGGTTGGTGGTGTTAACTGTGTCGTATTTTGTGGTTGGTTAGTATTTGGTACAGAAACTTGGCCTTGATTTAAGGCATCAACGACATCACCAGGTATTTCGATACGCTCACCCAGACCATTTTGTTGAGTTTGAGGCTCTCCTTGGGTTGGTGTCGGTGTGATTTGTGAACCGGTAATTTCTTGCGGTTGCCCTGATAACGTTTGACCTTGTGAATTTGTCAACGATGAGGAGCCCGATAAGTCGATATTCTGTGAATTATTTGCACCCGTTGTTTGTTGCTTTTCATGCTCTGTAGGGGCCTTTAAAGCTGAGCTGATAGCAATAATGAGCAGCAATAGAACCAGAACACCTACACCAATCATAATATGTTGGCGTGAGAGTGCAATTTTAGGTTTTGCAGTAGATGATGATTGGCGTGAGCGCCCTGTCGGTCTATCTGATGTATCTGGCCTAAGATCATTTTGACCTTGAGGCTGGTTATCTGGTTTAAATTCGTCCATTTTCCTCTCCCGAATAAAATTTGCCTATAGTAGAGATAAAATGTCTCTTATCAGTACAACCTCTTAACGACCAAGCAGGGCATCGCTGCTTATTTTAAAGCATATATCCTTTCGTAATACCACGCTAGCCAAAGTGGTATTGATAATACGCTTTTTCAGAGTTTCGTATATAGGCGTAGGCATACCGTATAATTTAACGACTTTAGCGAACATCTACCAGTAACATTTTAAAACGTCAGTAAAAATTCGGGTTTTTCTTCGTTTTATGACATACAGGATGATATTGCCGCAATGACAGTCTGCGTATCAACATCTGAACGCATTTCCGAATGGCCGATAGTGGTAGGCAAAATTAAATGTAGTTTTCCACCCATCACTTTTTTATCTCGCATCATATGTGGGAGATAATCATCGGGCTTCATTTGTGACGGGCCTGTGACGGGAAGTGATGCACGTTCTAAAAGAGTGACCACCCGCTGTGTTTGTTCAGGAGTAAATTGGCCAAGTAGCTCAGCTGTTTTTGCTGCCATAACCATGCCAGCCGCGACAGCTTCACCATGTAACCAGACGCCATAGCCCATATGTGCCTCGATAGCATGGCCAAAAGTATGGCCTAAGTTCAATAGTGCACGTAACCCACTAGTTTCTTTTTCGTCTGCCGCAACGACTTGTGCTTTTAATTCACAACAACGGCGAATACAGTAAGCCATCGCTTGGTCATCAAGAGCGACGAGAGCATCGATATTATCTTCTAGCCAGCTAAAAAACTCACTATCGAGGATAATGCCATATTTAATGACCTCAGCTAAACCAGAGGCGAGTTCTCTTGGGGGAAGTGTTTTTAAACAGTTGAGATCAATCACGACAGAAGCGGGTTGATAAAATGCACCGATCATATTTTTCCCTAATGGATGATTGACGGCAGTTTTACCACCGACAGAAGAGTCCACTTGAGATAATAAGGTCGTAGGAACTTGAATAAAACGCACTCCACGCTGATAACTTGCTGCTGCGAAACCGGTTAAGTCGCCAATGACGCCCCCACCAAGAGCGATGAGGGTGGTGTCACGGTTATGGTGTTTTTCAAGTAATGCGGTAAATACATCATTCATAATGAATAATGATTTGTATTGTTCGCCATCCGGTAGAATGATGGTATCAACTTTTACACCTGAAGATTCAAGAACATGCTTTATCTTATCAAGATAAATAGGGGCAAGAGTTTCATTTGTCACGACCATTGCTCGTTGACCTGCAGTTAATGGCCAAAATGCATCCGTTTGTTGATATAAGCCGGGTGCAATATTGATTGGATAACTACGTTCGTCTAGAGTGACGGTGACTTTTTCCATCTTGCTTTACCTTAAGTTCATTTTTGAAAATAACACCATGAATAATTAGTTTTTTTCTAATAGTTCAATGATTTGGCTGGCAACAACTTTAGCGCTTTGTTCATCAGTATGAATGGTAATATCAGCAATTTCTTCATACATCGGATTACGTTCGTCAGCCAGTTTCTCAAGAACTTCACGTGCAGGTTCGTCAACTTGTAGTAGTGGACGTTTTTTGTCACGCTGTGTACGAGATAATTGTTTCTCAATTGTGGTCTCAAGATAAACAACGACACCGCGAGCGGATAAGCGATTACGGGTCTCTTTGGACTTAACAGAGCCACCGCCTGTTGCTAAAACAATGCCTTGTTTCTCTGTAAGCTCATTGATGATTTTTTCTTCGCGATCGCGAAAGCCTTCTTCACCTTCAAGGTCGAATACCCAGCCTACATCTGCGCCAGTGCGTTTTTCTATCTCGTGATCAGAGTCGAAAAACTCCATATTAAGCTGTTGAGCCAACTGACGGCCAATAGTACTTTTGCCAGCACCCATTGGTCCAACCAGAAAGATATTGCGTTTCTCTGCCATGTTTTTTGGTATTACTACGATTATTCGTTAATGATTACCCGCCCCGCCAATCAGATTAGCGGCGGGACCTAAACTGAAACCTCATAAGTGATGATGTGAGATCAGATAAGAAAATTATCTCAATACATCAACCTGAATTGCAACTATATAAATATGGCACTAAGCAAGCAAAGTGCCATATTTAAAATTGCAGGTTTCTATATTTGAGCCGTCTATGTTGTCTAATACCTTGTTTATCATGGTTTTTAACAGTTTTTAGCTATTGGTATCAGCAAGTTATTTCTGTTAAGTGTAGAGCAACATTAATTGTGGCTGTTTTATAAGCGACTGACAGCTTGTTCTTTAATCTACGGATAGTTAGAACACTCAATGGATAACCTTGTATGCTAAAACGACGTCAGCGTCAAATTTATCCGGTAGGTTTATGGCATAAAAAATATTTTTTTTTGTCATCTTTGACTTATTGCTTATTCAACTATTTGAAGTATATGCGTTATTTTTTCTATATTAAATATTGATAAGTTTTGGTGTTATAAAAACGATAAGGACACGTTTATCTATATGCTCTGCCGTATTTGTGAATAATGTACCTAGAAAAGGAATGTGAGATAAAAAAGGTAACCCCGTCTCTGTTTTTTCTTGTTTTTGCTGAAAAATTCCCCCAAGGATAAGGGTTTCATTATTTTTGATAGTGACGGTCGTTGCGATTTCTTGCTTATTGATGGCCAAGTGATGATGTTGACTGCTAGTGAGTGCAGTATCAGGCGAGTTATGACTAATTTTTAGATTTAACTCAACTTTTTCATCACGCACAATAGCGGGAGTGACATCCATTCCGAGTACAGCATCTTTAAATTGTACGTGCGTTTTCTTTTCATTACTGGTGACGTAGGGGATCTCTGTACCTTGCTGAATACTTGCGGGTTGTTGGTGTGAAGCAACTAAACGAGGACTCGCAATAATAGAAAGCAAATTTTCTTTTTCTAATGCTTTAAGTTTCATTTCAAGTAAACCCTCTCCAAGGCTAAGAACATTGAAGGAAAATTGCCCGGATATTGAAGAGTAACGGTTGTAACGATGTAAATGATTAGCGCTCAGGTTTCCCCCTGCCATCATTCCCCATTCTAAACCCAATTCTTGTAATGCAGTTCGGCTGCTACTAATGATATGTGCGGTGATTTGCACTTGTTTATTTGGCATATCTTTATGTTTTATCCATTCATCAATCAGTGCTAATCGGTCTGGATCATCTTTAATAATGAGGCTGTTTGTCGTGATATCGTGATGGATAGATGCATTTTTTGATAATAACGACGTATCAGGGTGTTCTAATAGGAGACGAACCTCTTGAACATTGATTGAGACTAATTTAAATATTTTTTCGGCTTGTGGTGTTTTACTTGGCGCTATCGGCGCTATTGTAATCTCCGAAGTGGGCTGATTTTCTATTACTAAAGGTGGGGTAAGTGGTGCAAAGGGATCTCTAATTTCTTCGGCAGAGACTAAAAATGAAGATAAAAAGAGGAGTCCTCCAATAATTATCATGTGAATGTTAGTTAGTGAGCTATTCATTATGGTTATCATCCTTGATAGCAAGAGTGTTGTTGAAAAAAGAAAATGAGATGGTGGTAACAATAACTCCTTGTTTTAAATTTATTTTTATGTCATGAAAATGCCATCTCTGAGTTTGAGGAAGAGTAAGAAGTTGCTCTATAACGTAATAAATAGCAGCAAAATTGCCTTGGAACTCCATAAAATAGGTATTGATATCTGTGGGTTGCAATTGATTAAGTGTGACTGAAGAACGAGAAAGTAAAGTATTTAACTGTGTAAGTAATTCAAGAGGGGCTTCGTTAATATCAACTGATTGTTTTAACAATTGAGCCTGCTTTTCTAGCTGTTGCAATGAAGGTGAGCGGTGGAGAGTTTTCGTTTCTTTTGCAATTGTTTCAGTTAAACTCAGGTTCTCAGTGGCTAATCCCATGATCTGATTTTGGTTTTCTTTCCAGTATAAAAAATATCCAGCAGTGATACAAAGAGCCATGAAGAAGCAAACCGGTAGCGTTTGTTGCCAAAAAGGGCGATACCAAAAAGAATGTGTAGATTCACTCATCGAGCTCCCCTTGGTATTTAGCAGTTAGGTGTAAACGATTTAATTGATTCATTCGGCTGATTTTTTTCAATTGAATATCGCTCAAACCAGGGTGTTTTTTAAGCTGTAAGCCGAGTGAATTGATATCTTGAAAATCATAACTGTTAGCTTTGATCTCTATTTTGTTATCCATTAACTGTAGATTTGTGAGCCAACTTTTGGGCGGTGTTATAGTTGACAGATTTTGTAATAGCCTAAGTAAAAATTGATTATTTTTCATGATGCTATCTATCTGTCTTTTTTTGTTCATCAAACGGTTATTCTGTGCTTGTTGAGCCGTGATTTGTAATGTTAATTGCTGTATCTGTTCGTATTGCAGTTGGCTATTATGCTTTCTGTTTTTTAGGTCATTTATTTCAATTTGTTGAAATAAAAGTAAAAAAATACAAGCTATAATTACTGAACAGCAAACTACAAAACAAAAGAGTAAAAACTCTCGTATCTTCTTTTTTATTTGCTGTTGGCGCCAAGGAAGAAAATTAACTTGGTATAGTTCCATCAGTTAAATATCTCCATGACGCAAAGCAAGGCCGGCGGCAATCACAAAATCCCCCAATAATTGCGGTAATTTAATATTATGCTTTTGAAAAGCTTGACGTAATTCCCAATGATGAGCAACCTTAGCGGTGTGATGAATATGTTGATGATCTGTAATCAGGTAGATAGGCGAAGTAGGGGGAGTATCATCTCGATCAAGAAAGGGCAGCAAGTGGGAAAGTGTCGGTATGTCGGTATCTTGTAAATGGTTGTAATTCGCTGGTTGGCTAGTTGGCCCTGACCAAAGCCATTCACCTTGTCGGTAATGAATAACCCAACATTCATCGGGTAAACCCGCATTTCTTGCCACATAACGTAAAGCTATGGGGGCGACATCAATAGCAAGTAGGTTAAACCCGCTTTCTGTAAATAGATTTTGCCAAAAGGTAATATCTGACTGGCGAGCCCCATTAAAATAAACTTGTTGTTTGATGACGCGATAGTCGATAACCAGCTCTTGGGCGTGCATAGAAAAACGCTTTTCAGCTTGAGATTGTAAGTACCACCCTAATTCCGGTTGTGGCAATTTGATTTCACTGGGTAATGAAATTTGTTGTTTTATTGTACGAACGGCAGGTAATGCGAAGGATACTGAACACTTTTTAGGTAATTTCTGACGCCATTGTAATAAAATATCCAGTAAAATTTCATACTGCTGATGGCTAGAATTATCCGTTAATTCGAATGGTAATTGCTGCTGCCAACATTCACATAAATGCCAGTATTGTCTGCGCCGCTTTGCAGCGACTAGCTGGATTCTATCTCGATATAGGTCGATCCCAATGTTCCATTTTGATGTATACATAGTTAA
This sequence comes from Providencia sp. PROV223, assembly GCF_028479245.1. Lineage (NCBI taxonomy): Bacteria > Pseudomonadati > Pseudomonadota > Gammaproteobacteria > Enterobacterales > Morganellaceae > Providencia > Providencia sp. PROV223. The sequence goes on along the minus strand of NZ_JAMPNG010000024.1, from coordinate 23,129 downwards.
TTTCCTTATCATTAACAAATAAATTACGTTTTCTATTGTGCTGTATAAGCTTTATACTGTGTGTTAGTGATATCTAAACCCTCTTGTTAGCCGAGCATGGGAATTTTCCGGTGAAGTTCGTAAAATACTTTTTTATTCTTGTTTTCTGTTGCATTTTTTTGGGAACCGCCTCGATTTATGGCATGTATAAATATGTCGAAGGTGAGTTACCTGATGTCGCAACAATGAAAGACATTCGTCTGCAAATTCCAATGCAGGTATACAGTGCGGATAACGAATTGATTGCCCAATATGGGGAAAAACGTCGTATTCCTTTACCGCTGGCAGAAATTCCTCCTTTAATGATAAAAGCGTTTATTGCAACTGAAGATAGCCGTTTTTATGATCACCACGGGATTGATCCTATTGGTATTTTCCGTGCTGTTACTGTCATGGCATCATCTGGTCATGCTTCTCAGGGGGCCAGTACGATTACTCAGCAGCTCGCGAGAAACTTTTACTTAAGTCCTGAAAAAACCTTGATGCGTAAAGTTAAAGAGGCTTTTTTAGCTATTCGCATTGAGCAGCTTTTTACTAAAGATGAAATTATGGAGCTGTACCTGAATAAAATTTATTTAGGTAACCGTGCTTATGGCGTCGGGGCGGCTGCGTACGTTTATTTTGGTAAGACAGTAGATGAGTTGACGCTTAGTGAAATCGCGATGATTGCGGGTTTGCCAAAAGCGCCTTCTACATTTAACCCGCTGTATTCTTATGACCGTGCGGTAAGTCGTCGTAATGTGGTTCTTTCTCGTATGTTTGAGGAGAAATACATTACTCAAGACCAGTATGAACAAGCAAAAAATGAAAAAATAGTTGCTTCATATCATGCGCCGAAAATCGATTTTTCTGCGCCGTATTTAGCTGAAATGGCGCGTCAAACCTTGTTTGATAAATATGGTGAAGATGCCTATACCGATGGGTATAAAGTTTACACTACAGTGATCCGCAAAGATCAGGAAGCAGCAACAACTGCAGTTCGTAATAATTTGATCGACTACGATACTCGCCATGGTTATCGCGGTCCTGCCGAGGTTTTATGGAAACAGAATGAAACGGCTTGGACAGCAGAGCAGATTGTTGAAAAATTGAAGAAAATGCCTGTTTATGGGCCATTAATGCCTGCCGTCGTAACATCTGCAACGGCTTCAGAAGCACAAGTGATGTTAGCTGATGGCTCGCAAATCCCAATTACGATGACCGGGGTGCGTTGGGCACGTAAATTTATTTCAGATACTCAGCAAGGCGCCACGCCAAGAGCTGTAAATGCAGTGATGCAAGTGGGTGAGCAAATTTGGGTTCGAAAAGTTAAAGATAACTGGTGGTTAGGGCAAGTGCCTGATGTAAATGCTGCCTTTGTTGCTTTGAATCCGAATGACGGTGCAATTATTGCGCTTGTTGGTGGGTTTGACTTCAATATGAGTGAGTTTAACCGGGTTACCCAATCATTACGCCAAGTTGGTTCGAATATTAAACCTTTCTTGTATACCGCTGCGATGGATAAAGGCCTGACATTATCATCATTACTTAATGATGTGCCGATTAGCCGTTGGGATGCGGGCGCTGGTTCTGATTGGCGTCCTAAGAATTCACCGCCTCGATATGATGGACCTATTCGTTTACGTCAAGGTTTAGGTCAATCAAAAAACGTTGTGATGGTTCGCGCAATGAGAGCCATGGGTGTGGACTATGCCGCTGATTATTTGACTCGCTTTGGTTTCCCAGCGGAAAATATTAACCGTACAGAGGCGTTAGCGCTAGGTGCGCCATCATTTACACCAATGCAAATGGTTCGTGGATATGCCGTCATGGTCAATGGTGGGTATTTGATTGACCCATACTACATTTCGAAGATCGAAAATCATAATGATGAGGTTATTTTCGAAGCTAATCCTAAAATAGCATGCCCGGATTGTACGAATATTCCTGTGATTTATGGGGATACTGAACGCACTATTGCGAGTAAAGGTATAGATGATGAATCTACCGAAGAAGTGACGCAATCGGATGATAATACCGTCATACAAGAGCCAACAATGGAATTAACAACGGCATCTAACCTAGACGGGAACGCCGGTGATCAATATGCACCTCATGTGATTAATACTCCTCTCGCATTCTTAATTAGGGATGCGATGATGACCAATATCTATGGCGAGCCTGGTTGGTCTGGTACAGGTTGGCGTGCAGCGAGAGACTTAGGTGGCCGGCGTGATATTGGTGGAAAAACAGGAACAACGAATAGTTCGAAGGATGCTTGGTTCTCTGGCTATGGTCCAGATGTTGTGGCTTCAGCATGGATAGGTTTCGATGACAATAGGCGCACACTAGGTCGTGGTGAAGCAGGTGCTAAAAGTGCACAGCCTATGTGGGATGACTTTATGAAGTCTATTTTGGATGGAGTGCCTGTGAAAACAATGAAGCCACCTAAAGGGGTTATTTCTGTATCCATTGATAGCCGGACAGGTAAGTTAGGTTCTTCCCGTCGTGAGTATTTTATTGAAGGAACAGAACCGAAAGAACATGCAGTACAAGAGGTAGGCACGACAATTTCTACGGAAGGTGGGGCTAGCCAAGAGCTATTTTAAAATTATTGTTGGCTAAACTCTCTCAATTAGCACCCCATTGTTGATTTAAAACATGGGGTGTTTTCTATAGAGACATTTAATATATCAGGCGATTATGTGCCAATATTAATAATTGGTTATGGAAATCACATACAGCTGATACAATAATAAGTGTTTTTACTTACTACTTTTTAAGTAACGTTCTAGATAGAAAAGTGCGCTAATATTCCGAGCTTCGTTGAAATCAGGATGTTCCAGTAATTCCATCATTCGAGATATTGGCCATAGCTCTTGTTGTAGTGGTTCTGGCTCATCTCCTTCGAGTTTTTCGCTGTATAAGTCTTGAGCGATAAGAATGTTCATTTTACTTGAGAAGTATGATGGTGACATCGTAAGTTTGGCGAGCTGAACAATGTGATTAGCGCCATAACCTATTTCTTCTTTGAGTTCACGTTGGGCTGCTTCAATGGCTATTTCACCGGGGTCGATAGCACCTTTGGGAAAGCCTAATTCATAGCTTTCAATTCCGACAGCGTATTCGCGAATGAGGATGAGGTTATCACCCATGATAGGAACAATAAGAACCGCTTCACGTTTTGCGGGCCGCATTCTTTCATAGACTCGTTTTTCGCCATTACTAAATTCGAGATCAACTGATTGAATGCTGAATAATTTTGATTGAGCAACATCTTGAATATTCAAGATTTTTGGTTTTTTTAACTCTGTCATAACGATTTCCGAACAGGATGAGTGAAATCTATTGCTAAAAGCATATTTCATTGATTTACGAGACGCGTTGTACTTAGTACTGCCCGTATTTTGAAATCACCGTACAACTATGACCTATATCAAAATAAAATGATAGATATTATCGAGTCGATAAAATGCTGTTAGTATAATCGTCGTTCAAAAATAGCACGGATGAATAAATAAAAAATTTTTTTACAAGATGTTGTAATTTAAAATAAAAATCCTAAATAGAATAGGAATTGGCTTATTTTTAGAAAGCCTGATGGTTGATATGCTTTTCTTATTCATTTTTCATTGGGGAAACAATGCTGAACCATGTCATTATAACGGCTATAATTGTTATTAGCCTGACTATAATGGCTTCCTTCCTATATTTTAGGCGGGGGCGGCGTTCTGGCGTCTATCAAATACCCTCTGTAGCGTCACCATCATTTAGAAAAATGATTGATTTAGATTACCAAACCATCTCTCAGTATTTAAATTATTGCTCTGCTGTATCAATAAATTCTTCTCAACATCCATGGCAAATCAAAAAAAATTCAACAATAGCAACAATTTGCCATTCATTAACGCGTTTTAATTTGCGCCAAGAGCAGGGAAATAGCTGGCGTTATTTTATTGATACCATTGAAGTTCAGCTCCCTTCACAGCTTGAACCGTTTTTGCAGCGCCAAAATGTCATGGAGATAGTCGAAACAGATCATTTACCATTGATTATTTCAATGAATAGTCACTCATTGAAAGATTTTAGTAGTGAATGGCAAACTGACGTGCCACTCGATTCAATATTGCCTGATGCTGCAATTCAAGAACGTGGCCAACATAGCATTGAACGATTAAAAGTGCGTAAAGAGACGATAGAAGAGCATAGATTACACCATTCTACGGGCTGGCTTGGCGCTGCGATCATTTGCCTGAGTTTTTTATTTGGTTATTTAACCCTCGTTTCAATCCCGTTATTACAGGAATCGGGGTTAGTGATTTCAATGATTACGTTTGTCATTGGGTTACTTGTTCTTTTTCGCTCTAGGATGTTTCCTCGAAAATATCAAGATATTCAATGTATTCACGGTCAACCAAAGCGCTGGGAACTTTATGGCGAGCTTGATAAAAAATATTCCACAAATACCTCTATTGCGGGTATTGATTTGCACTACCCCAGCCATTGGGCGAGTTATTTAAAATACGAAGAAAACCAAGCCGTTAATATTGATTTTTATACGACGGGTGAGGTGGTTAGACTCGGTAAGTATCTTTCTTTGCATGAAGAAGAACGTTATTACCCATATAAGCGGTTCAAAAAGAATGTGTTGATGTTAGTTGGGGCATTATTAACGATGGCCTTGATATTTGCATATCAACCGATGGGGTTACCGATAAAACTGGGTTTTGCTTGGTTAGGTGGTACAGAGAAAATTAAGGTTGAGGACCCTAATGACCTCGTTTCCCGTCAGATCAAAATTGGGGATACATTAGTTGCCCAAGGTAAAGGGATGTGTTACCGCCCACCGAATTTGAATAAAGAAAACCAAGCTCAATTTGTACCGTTTGATTGCTCTGGTATTTATTGGAATGATGTTAGTTTACTGACTGAACCTCAATCAGAGGTTGTCGAACGTTCAATATCATTGCTTGATACTGTCAAAAGCCAATTACATCCAGACAAAAACTCAGTCGGGGTTAATCCAAGGTTACAGCGCGATATTATGAAATCTGGGATGAATATCATCTTTGATTTTTCGGCTATTATTATGGGAACAGAACAACTGTGCCATAATTCGGATAACTGCTTAAAATTAAAAAATGCACTGACTAACTTAGGAAGTACAGAGGATTGGCCTACATTAGTAAAGAAAGCATCCACAGGAAAATTAAAAGGGGCTCATGTTTTATTGCGTGCGGGTAGCGCAGAGGCCTTGGAAAACATCGTGGAAGACACCATATATGATTTTATCAGGACAGAAATAGACAGAGAAGTGCGTAAAATTAATAGTCCGCCTCCTGGAGGTGTTTTATTAATTAGTGATGAAAATAAGCCTTTAGTCGATTCGATACCGGGAGCTTCTTTTAATGAGTTATCGCCATTACAGCGTTGGCAAGAATTGCAAAGGTTATCAAATCTTCTAATCAATACACCGTTCAATATTGAAGGGGTCATTACGAGTTTATCAGTAGATGCTAATGGCACATTGCAAATTGTGTTGCATGAAGAGCCCAATTCAAAAGTGGTATCTCAGTATATACGTAGTGCGATTTTTATCCTGTTTTTGTTAGTGTGTGCTTTGTTAAATGGTTCGTTGATTGTGCTACGTGTTTTGAATAATAAGAAGCGTTTGCGTAATATCACAGAATATTATGATAAATGCTTTGAGGCTAATCCCCCTTCCTATCGTCGATAGTATCATCCCGAAAATAGAGGGAGCCTCTTCTTAGTTTGATTCAGACTTATGTTGAGGAGGCACCATGAATCAATCCACTATAGAACCTGTTCGCCTTGATAAATGGCTGTGGGCTGCGCGATTTTATAAAACGCGTGCAGTCGCCCGTGAAATGATTGAAGGTGGTAAAGTTCATTATAATGGGCAAAGAACTAAGCCCGGGAAGATTGTTGAGTTACACGGAATCGTTAAGCTTCGACAAGGTAATGATGAACGGACGGTTGAAATCATGCAAATTAGTAGCCAGCGTAAAGGCGCGCCGGAAGCACAGTTTCTGTACTGTGAAACCGTAGAAAGTATTGAACAACGAGAGAAAATGGCACAAGCGCGTAAGATGAATGCACTTACGATGCCGCATCCAGAGCGACGTCCAGATAAGAAAGAACGGCGTACTCTATTAAAGTTTAAACAAACAAATTCTCATGAGTCGTCTTGATGACGGCCTGAGCAACAGCCCGAGCAATAGAGAGATATTATGGCAAACCAAGACTTACTCCACCGTTTTTTATTTGAGCAACATTCCGTTCGTGGGGAAATGATCAGTGTTGATGAAACCTTTGAACATATTTTAGAAAACCATGACTACCCAACAGCGGTGAAAAGTTTGTTAGGTGAGTTACTTGTTGCTACCAGTTTATTGACGGCAACGTTGAAGTTTGATGGTGATATTACTGTCCAAATTCAAGGGGATGGGCCGGTTAATCTGGCGGTTATCAACGGTAATAATTTACAACAGATGCGTGGTGTTGCACGTGTAGATGGCCCTGTTGTGGCTGGTAGCACTCTGAAGCAGATGATTGGTAATGGTTTTATGGTGATTACCATCACACCGAATCAAGGTGAACGTTATCAAGGAATTGTGGCGATCGAAGGGGATTCTATTGAAGAAAGCATTGATGCCTATTTCCGCCAGTCAGAGCAATTGCCAACCCGTTTATTCATTCGTGTGGGTGAAGTAGATGGGAAACCAAGTGCAGGTGGCATGTTGTTGCAAGTTTTACCAGCGGCAAATGAAACAAGCCATGATTTCTTTGACCACTTAGTGCAACTGACAGCCACAATTAAAGGCCAAGAGCTGAGCACATTGGATGTGAAAGAGGTTTTACATCGTCTTTATCATGAAGAAGATGTCACGTTATATGACCCACAATCTGTCGAGTTTCGTTGTACTTGTTCAAGGGAGCGTTGCGAAAGTACATTAGCGACGTTACCGAAGGAAGATGTTATCGATATTTTACACAAAGATGGAAAAATTGATATGGAGTGTGAATTTTGTGGCTCACATTACGTATTTATTGAATCCGATCTTCAAGGGTTAAATAATGAGCTAAATCAGCAACTTCACTGATACGATTTAGCAACCTAATTATGTGACAAGGGTGCAATTCTGCACCCTTTTTTTATAATTTTAAAGCATTATTACGTGCTCTAAGTCTCATTATGAATTAAAAAAAATTATACATTTTCAATTCTTTGATAGCAATCGCTGTTAATTAGTCGTAAAGAATTATGATCATCCGCAGATTAATTATGTTTACCAGGAGCAATATAATGAGCGCTAAAAGCATTACCCTGAAGGAACTTGAAAAGTACGGTATTCATGATGTAGCTGAAGTGGTTTATAACCCAAGTTACGAGCTATTATTCACGGAAGAAACTAAGCCAGGACTTGAAGGTTATGAGCGTGGAACAGTAACCACTTTAGGTGCGGTTGCGGTTGATACAGGTATCTTTACTGGTCGTTCACCAAAAGATAAATATATTGTACGTGATGACGTGACTCGCGATACAGTTTGGTGGGCAGACCAAGGTAAAGGTAAAAACGACAACAAACCGATGTCACAAGAAGTTTGGGCGGATCTCAAACATTTAGTGACTGAACAACTGTCTGGTAAACGTTTGTTTATCATTGATGCATTCTGTGGTGCGAACGCCGACACTCGTCTAAAAGTACGTTTCATCACTGAAGTTGCATGGCAGGCGCATTTCGTTAAAAACATGTTCATTCGCCCATCAGATGAAGAGCTAGTGGGCTTCGAACCTGATTTCATCGTCATGAACGGCGCGAAATGTACTAACCCGAATTGGGAAGCACAAGGTTTGAATTCAGAAAACTTTGTTGCGTTCAACTTAACAGAGCGCATGCAACTGATCGGTGGCTCTTGGTATGGTGGCGAAATGAAGAAAGGTATGTTCTCTATGATGAACTACCTGCTGCCATTAAAAGGCATTGCATCTATGCACTGTTCTGCTAACGTCGGCGAAAAAGGCGATGTCGCCATTTTCTTTGGTTTATCTGGAACAGGTAAAACCACACTTTCTACCGATCCAAAACGTAAGTTAATTGGTGACGATGAACACGGTTGGGATGATGACGGCGTATTCAACTTTGAAGGCGGTTGCTACGCAAAAACGATCAACTTATCTAAAGAAGCTGAGCCAGACATCTATGGCGCTATCAAACGTGATGCGTTATTGGAAAACGTGATGGTGTTGGCAGATGGTACTGTTGATTTCAATGATGGTTCAAAAACGGAAAATACCCGTGTTTCTTATCCAATCTACCACATTGACAACATTGTAAAACCTGTTTCTAAAGCGGGCCATGCAACAAAAGTTATCTTCTTAACCGCAGATGCATTTGGTGTGTTGCCACCTGTTTCTCGTTTAACGCCTGAACAAACGCAGTACCACTTCCTATCAGGCTTTACCGCGAAATTAGCAGGGACAGAGCGTGGTGTGACGGAACCGACTCCGACATTCTCTGCATGTTTTGGCGCTGCATTCTTATCATTGCACCCAACACAATACGCTGAAGTATTAGTTAAACGTATGGAAGCGGCTGGCGCGAAAGCTTACTTAGTGAATACAGGCTGGAACGGTACAGGCAAACGTATCTCCATCAAAGATACTCGTGCCATCATCGATGCTATTTTAAGTGGTGATATCGAAAAAGCGGACATGATTAAACTGCCTGTGTTCGATTTAGAAGTCCCAACAGCATTACCGGGTGTGGATACCAATATCCTTGACCCACGTAATACTTATGCAGACAAAGCGCAGTGGGATGAAAAAGCGCAAGACTTAGCAGAACGTTTCGTGAATAACTTTGATAAGTACACGGACACGCCAGCAGGTGCCGCACTGGTGAAAGCCGGGCCAAAACTGTAATTAGTTTTGTGAATCAATAAATAATAAAGGCTCTACCAATGTAGAGCCTTTTTTGTTGTGAAAATGATTATTCTGCGGATGGTAAGTCAAACAACAGGATTTCACTATCTTCACTTGCTTTGATGGTGAGTGCTGTTTCTTGCCAAATAGCTAAACCATCGCTGGTGGTTGCTTTTTGGCCATTGATTTCCACATTCCCTTTGACGACTTGAATCCATACAACTCGCTTATCAGCGACCGCATGAGTGTGTGTTTCATTTGCAGGTAATGCCCAGCGCCACAGTTCCATATCTTGATAAACTTTTAATGAGCCATCACGTGCATCCGGTGATAGCACCAATTGCTTGCCATCTTTGGAATCGAACCGTTTTTGCTCATAACGTGGCTCAATACCCGTTCTCTCAGGAATGATCCAAATTTGGTACAGGTGTAGCTCTTCTTCATTGCTTGGGTTGTATTCAGAATGACGAATACCCGTACCTGCACTCATAATTTGGAATTCACCCGCAGGGATTTGCTCCATATTGCCCATGCTGTCTTTATGTTCGACAGTCCCATTGAGCACATAGGTCAATATTTCCATATCTTTATGGGGGTGGGTTCCAAACCCTTGGCCCGCAGCAATAAAGTCTTCGTTAATTACTCTCAGTGCAGAAAAGCCCATAAATTGCTCATCATAGTAGCTAGAGAATGAAAAAGTATGCCAACTGTCGAGCCATCCATGGTTTGCATGACCACGTTCGTTTGCTTTGCGTAAATAAATCATCGTGTTCTCTCCTGTACGGATTTCAACCTTGGTTGAACTCGCTCTAAATGTGTTGATGACAGTTTAACCAATTTATACGCAGAGAAAAGTAGCTCCCATTAACCATAGGATCCAAAAAATTTGAATAAGATACGCGGTGATTGCAGAGAATTGTGGTGTGGATAAAAAAATAGCCAGCGCAAGGCTGGCTAAAGTAAACACTGGAAGCAATGTGAGCAATGTCGTACCCCCTGCAAAAGGGTGACTAAGTAACCCTATCGAGGAAGTGATGATAATGATAATAGTTATCACTATCGTTTGTAAAGCATTATTTTTAACCAAAATAATATATCTTATAATTAAAACTGCAATTATATGATTTATATGAAATTAAATATTAACCATTATTTTTCAATGGATTAAGATTTTCTGGGCATCAATACAGGAGGATACTCCTAACAGAACAATTCCATTAAGCGTCGAGTTAAGACTGAGTATGTTTCCAGTCTTTTTCCTATTATTCAGTGAAAGGGAGAGGCAAGCTTTCCGCACATGCAGCCGCGGAACTCCATGCCCATTGAAAATTATAACCTCCGAGCCAGCCAGTTACATCCATCACCTCACCAATAAAGTACAGGCCAGACACTTTAAGCGATTGCATGGTTTTAGACGATATTTCGTGAGTATCAACGCCACCTAATGTTACTTCAGCTGTGCGGTACCCTTCCGTTCCATTAGGTTGTACCTGCCATTGGTGTAATGTGGTGTGCAACGCTTCAATTTGAGGATGGTTAAGCTGTTTTAGCGCACATTCAGGGATTTGCCCTTGAGCTTGTAATATCTCAATTAGCCGTTTAGGTAGTATTTTTGCTAAGGTATTTTTCAACGATTGATTTGGGTGCTGGTGTTTCTCTGAAGCGATAAAATCATTTACGGCAATATCGGGAAGTAAGTTAATACTTACGTACTCACCAGAGTTCCAGTAGCTGGATATTTGCAAAATGGCTGGACCAGAAAGCCCCCGATGGGTGAATAAAATATTTTCTTTAAATACGGTGCCATTTGCTGCTGTTACCGTTGCAGGGACAGAGATGCCTGAAAGTACCTGCAATGTTTCTAAAAGGGGTTTATGTAAAGTGAAGGGCACCAGTGCTGCTCGTGTTGGAATAATAGTATGCCCAAACTGTTCCGCAAGGCGATAGCCAAAGGGGGTTGCACCTAAACCAGGCATCGATAAGCCGCCGGTTGCAACGACAAGTGAGTGGGTACTTACTTGAGAGCCGTTAATCGTGACTAAAAAACCATCATCTATTTTGTCAACGGCAGTGACCTCACTACGTAACTTAATAGTGATATTAGGTAGGTTACACTCACTTTGCAGCATATCGACGATATCTTGTGCGCTATTATCACAAAAAAGCTGCCCTAAGGTTTTTTCATGATAAGGGATATTATATTTAGCGACTAAGGCAATAAAATCCCACTGTGTATAGCGAGCAAGTGCTGACTTACAAAAGTGCGGGTTCGTAGAAATGTAATTACTGTGCTCTGTATACATATTAGTGAAATTGCAGCGTCCGCCACCGGACATCAATATTTTCCTGCCTAATTTTTTCCCGTTATCAACCACTAGCGTTTTCAAACCGCGTTTGCCAGAGTGTGAGGCACAAAATAAACCTGCGGCGCCAGCACCTAAAATAATAACGTCGAAATTTTTCACAATAAGTGTCTCTATATATGTTTGATTTTAAGCATAATTACATTGATAACTGGGATATTTTACGTCATCTCATCGAGATTGTAATGTAAAGCTTTGAGGAAGAACTGATGAAAACTATACAGGACGTATTATAATTAGAGAAATTCGTCTAAAAAAAGCAAACAACGATTATTTTCTGGAAATATCGTTAAAAAGTTTCAAAAATTCAGAATAAGTTTGATTGCTGCAATTCATTGAAATATATGGGGTAATTGCTATGAGGTACTTTTTTGATGGGTAGTTAAATCAAAAAAAGGTTAGATTTTGCTTCCACCGCCAGCGTTTGTCACTGATAATGCGCCGCGTTCATGTCCAACATATAATGGCTTAACGTCTATGCTACATCTTTTTACAGGTTTAGAATTTCATACAGGTCTATTATTAGTTCTGGCACTGTTGTTTGTGCTGATCTATGAGGCTATAAATGGCTTCCATGACACCGCTAACGCGGTAGCAACGGTTATTTATACCAGAGCAATGCGGGCTCAGTTCGCAGTTGTCATGGCAGGGGTTTTTAACTTTTTTGGTGTCTTGCTGGGAGGGTTGAGCGTTGCATATGCCATTGTCCATCTCTTACCAACAGACCTCTTGCTTAATGTGAGCTCAGCTCACGGCCTTGCAATGGTTTTCTCATTGCTCTTGGCTGCAATTATTTGGAACCTTGGAACTTGGTACTTAGGTATTCCTGCTTCCAGTTCACACACACTTATCGGGGCGATAATCGGGGTGGGTTTAACCAACGCGATTGTGACTGATTCGTCTGTCGTTGATGCCTTGAATATACCGAAAATGATCAGTATTTTCATGTCATTAATTTTGTCTCCCGCTATCGGTTTTGTGATTGCCGGTTTGATGATTTTCTTTTTGCGCCGTTATTGGAGTGGCACAAAGAAACGTCGTCGTATTCACTTAACACCTGCGGAACGTGAGAAAAAAGATGGTAAGCGTAAGCCGCCATTCTGGACCCGTACTGCATTGATTTTGTCAGCAGTTGGGGTGAGTTTCTCCCATGGTGCGAACGATGGTCAGAAAGGCATCGGTCTTATCATGCTGGTGCTAATTGGTGTTGCTCCAGCAGGTTTCGTTATGAATATGAATTCTAACGGTTATGACATCGCAAAAACACATGATGCGGTTGTCCACCTGCAACAATACTATGAAACACATAAACCAGCGTTAAACCATGCAATAGAAAATGCCCCGACCGTTGCAGAAAGTAGTGATGAACCCGGTGGTGAATTCCATTGTGATAGCACACGTACTGGCGCTATTTTAAATCAAGCGCAAACGATGCTTGATGGCATTCAAAGTTATGAAGAGCTGACGCCAGACCAACGTAACCACGCACGCCGTTTGCTGATGTGTATCTCTGATACTGCGAATGCGGTTGCAAAATTACCAGAAACCAGTTCCAAAGATGCCAGCTTACTGAAAAAACTCAGTAATGATTTGCTGTATACCGTTGAATATGCACCATTGTGGATCATTATTGCGGTTGCTTTAGCATTATCATTAGGCACCATGTTTGGTTGGCAGCGTGTTGCTGTGACCATTGGTGAGAAAATTGGTAAGAAAGGTATGACTTATGCGCAAGGTGTATCTGCTCAGGTAACTGCGGCAGTCTCTATCGGTGTGGCAAGTTATACTGGTATGCCAGTTTCAACAACGCAGGTTTTATCTTCTGCAGTGGCGGGTACGATGGTTGTCGATGGTGGTGGTGTACAAACAAAAACCATTAAAAGCATTGCGCTAGCATGGTTATTAACTTTACCGGTGTCCATTGTGTTATCCGGCGGTTTATACTGGCTATCGCTGCTGTTTATCTAGTCGCGCTAATTTTGGCTTCATACATGAGTATGGAGCCTTTAACAGTTACATGAACACAGTAATCTACATATACAAAATAGTGATGATCGAAAGGCCATCACTATTTTTTCATTAGAAAGTTACGATCATAGTTAACCTGTTATCAATAAATACGCTAAACTCACGATAACAAGTATGCTGAGCCTGCTTATCATCATGAATTGCTTACGGATTCGCTCACAACGCAAAATAACTTCAGGGTCATAATGTTCAAGGTATTGTTTGTTATTTATGTATCGAACTAACCGGAGTTGTTTGTTTAGCTGGCCGTGTGTAGTAAAAAAACCATTACCATCAACGGATTGATAAAGCAGAGGGTCTGAATCCCTTAAAATAGACAATAGAACACGAACGGAAGAAAAGTACCGCATCATATTTAAGATGCACAAAATGCATAATGCCCAAAACAATGCAATCATACTGAACATAATCCTCTCCTTAGAACCTAGCTCAAGCTCACAGCAATTGTCGCAAAGGAAATACAGCAGAAAAATTATACTTATACTCAGTTATTTTATTGTAGGATAAATTATTGTTTAAAAAAAGTGCAATTAGCGCAAATTTGTGATGACCTTTTGTTTATATTGAAGAAAATAAACCTGAGTTACTGAACTTTAATATCACAGTTTGCTGGGCAACTTTGTTGTTTTACTAAGCTAAAGAGTCTCCATAACTCGAATTTTTTAGGGCAATATATTAATATTGAATGAATGATGTTATTGTTTTATAAAATGTTATATGAAGTGATGATTTTAAGGTTAATCTGCTTAGATGTGATCAAAGCAACACTTAATAATCACAATTAGCAGGTATAGTATTCATAAAGATGTGGTGAAGGCATAACCACCAGATAATCAGCATTCGGAAGGAGTTTACTTATGGCTTACAAACATATTCTCGTTGCGGTAGATTTATCACCTGAAAGTAAAGTATTACTGGATAAGGCTGTCTCTATGGCAAAACCTTACGGGGCCAAAGTATCTATGATCCATGTTGATGTTAACTATTCAGACCTCTATACCGGTCTTATTGATGTCAATCTTGGTGACATGCAGCAACGTATTACTGATGAAACGCGTAATGCTCTGAAAGATTTGTCTGCAGGTGCAGGTTATGAAATTCAAGAAACACTCAGCGGTAGTGGTGATCTAGGCCAAGTACTGGTCGATGCCATCAAAAAATACAATATGGATTTAGTGGTCTGTGGGCACCACCAAGATTTCTGGAGCAAGCTGATGTCGTCTGCTCGCCAACTAATCAATACAGTCCATGTGGATATGTTGATTGTGCCACTAAATGATGATGAAGAATAATCCATATCACGTTGTTTGAAATATTATTCACTAAAAACGCTTGCTTATGCAGGCGTTTTTTTTGTTTCAAAATATGTATTTTGAGGTAGTTATTGGCAGGTCAAGCAATTTATTTTGCTATAGAGTGAAAAAAAACCTTGAATTTAGAATACAAACTAATGATATATTCAATAGGCAAACGCAAATCAACCTCACATTTCCTAAAAATAATGATAAGAAAGAGTGAGGCACATCACAACAACTACATGTTAAAAAGGAAGACATAGATGACACAATCACTATCTTCGTTCTTGGAGTCTGTCCAAAAAAGAGACCCTTCTCAACCTGAATTTTTACAAGCGGTACGTGAAGTATTCACTTCCCTTTGGCCGTTCTTAGAGCAAAATGCGAAGTATCGTGACCAAGCATTACTTGAGCGTTTTGTTGAACCTGAACGTGTGATTCAATTTCGAGTGTGTTGGGTAGACGACCAAGGTAAAGTTCAAGTCAACCGTGCATGGCGTGTACAATTTAGCTCTGCAATCGGCCCATTCAAGGGTGGTATGCGTTTTCATCCATCTGTGAATTTATCCATTCTGAAATTCTTAGGTTTTGAACAAACACTGAAAAATGCCCTGACCACATTGCCAATGGGTGGTGGTAAAGGTGGCTCTGACTTTGATCCTAAAGGTAAAAGCCATGGCGAAGTGATGCGTTTTTGCCAAGCATTGATGACAGAACTTTATCGCCATATTGGTTCTAATACTGACGTCCCTGCGGGGGATATTGGTGTGGGTGGACGTGAAGTGGGCTTTATGACAGGTATGATGAAAAAACTGTCTAATGACACTTCTTGTGTATTCACCGGTAAAGGATTGTCTTTTGGTGGTAGTTTAATTCGCCCTGAAGCAACCGGTTACGGTTTGGTTTATTTCACAAATGCAATGCTAAAACGCCATGGCCTAGGCTTTGAAGGGATGCGTGTAGCAGTTTCCGGTTCAGGTAACGTTGCACAGTACACCATTGAAAAATGTATGGAGCTTGGCGCTAAAGTGGTTACAGCTTCTGATTCAAGCGGTACTGTGGTTGATGAAGAAGGTTTTACAACAGAAAAACTTGCACGTTTGGAAGAAATCAAAAACAACTATGGTCGTATTGAAGAATATGCAAAAGAGTT
This sequence comes from Providencia sp. PROV223, assembly GCF_028479245.1. Taxonomy (NCBI): domain Bacteria; kingdom Pseudomonadati; phylum Pseudomonadota; class Gammaproteobacteria; order Enterobacterales; family Morganellaceae; genus Providencia; species Providencia sp. PROV223. The sequence continues at coordinate 7,325 of NZ_JAMPNG010000024.1, read as the reverse complement.
TGGCTTAACTTACTTAGCGGGCCAGCAACCATGGAATGTGTCTGTCGATATTGCTTTGCCATGTGCAACACAAAATGAGCTGGATGTTGATGCAGCAAAAGTGTTAATCAAAAATGGTGTTAAAGCGGTCGCTGAAGGGGCTAATATGCCAACGACGATCCCTGCAACCGAACTGTTCCTTGAAGCGGGAGTGCTGTTTGCTCCAGGTAAAGCGGCTAATGCAGGTGGTGTGGCAACGTCAGGTCTTGAAATGGCTCAAAATGCGGCTCGTCTAGGCTGGAAAGCAGAAAAAGTTGACGCTCGTCTACACCATATCATGTTGGATATTCACCAGCACTGTGTGGAATTCGGTGGCGAAGAGAAACAAACAAACTATGTTCAAGGTGCTAATATCGCGGGCTTTGTAAAAGTCGCTGATGCAATGCTTGGGCAGGGTGTGTTGTAATTCTCTGACCTCAAAACGTACGCGAAAGGGCGGCTGTATCATACTGATAAATTCACCTGTACATACGCCCTTCGCCGTTACGTTTATTCGTTATTTTTAATGCATGGATAGATATCAAACCGATGGTTTTTAGTGGTAATCGCTGATGGCGCTTTTTGTCCCGCAAGGGGCTCTGCATAGTCAGGGCGCTTAACAACTACCCTACGTTTAGCCAAAGCAATCGCAGGGGCTAATAATGAATCTGCATCATCATCTGCTCCCACCAATGACTGAAATACTCGCATTTCCTTCTTCACTAAAGCACTTTTTTGCCGATGAGGGTACATCGGGTCGAGATAGATAACATCAGGCGCGTGGGTTATTTCACTCAGAGCGGTAATACTGGATGCATGGATCAATGACATTCGCTCTTGTAACCATGGGCCAATTTCTGCATCTTGATAGCCCCGTTGTAAGCCATTGTCTAATAGGGCAGCAACCACAGGGTGACGTTCCAACATGCGGACATGGCAACCGAGAGCGGCGAGAACAAAGGCATCACGCCCTAGGCCAGCAGTGGCATCAACCACATCGGGAATATAATCTTTTTTGATTCCCACAGCTTTGGCGACCGCTTCACCACGACCCCCTCCAAATTTACGGCGATGAGCCATAGCCCCAGAGACGAAGTCGACAAAAATTCCCCCTAATTTAGGTTCATCTAGCTTACGCAGTTGTAAATTTTCAGGCGTAAGTACGACAGCCATAACGGCATCAGGGGTATGAGAAAGCTGCCATTTTTCAGAAAGTTGAGAGAGAGTGCCGGGATCGGCACCCTCTTCACAGATCAACTGGATCGCAATGTCATTAGCCATGGATACCATAGCTCTTTAACATCGCATCGAGTTCTGGTTTACGACCACGGAAGCGTTCAAACAGTGCCATTGGCTCTTCAGAACCCCCACGACTTAGGATATTGTCGAGGAAGGACTGACCCGTTTGACGATTAAAGATACCTTCTTCACTGAAGCGTGAGTATGCATCTGCCGCGAGTACATCTGCCCACAAGTAGCTGTAATAACCTGCGGCGTATCCCCCCGCAAAGATATGGCTAAAGGCATGTGGGAAACGTGACCATTCAGGAGAGGGTACGACAGCGACTTTGTCTTTAATTGCATATAACGTTGGCATGACTTGCGCACCTTTTGCTGGGTCATATTCAGCGTGTAAGGTGAAGTCAAATAGACCAAATTCCAACTGACGCAGAACAAACATGGCTGACTGGTAATTCTTCGCCGCTAACATGCTATTGAGCATTTCTGTTGGTAATGGTTCGCCTGTTTCATAATGGCCAGAAATAAATTCGAGGGCTTCGGGCTCCCAGCACCAGTTTTCCATAAATTGACTTGGTAGCTCGACGGCATCCCATGGCACCCCGTTAATCCCTGCGACATCTGCAACATCAATTTGTGTTAACATATGATGTAAGCCGTGGCCAAATTCATGGAATAAGGTAGTGACTTCATTATGGGTAAACAGTGCGGGTTTATCACCGAGTGGCTTGTTGAAGTTACAAGTTAAGTAAGCTACAGGATTTTGTAACGAGCCATCTTTATGCACCATACGACCCACACAATCGTCCATCCAAGCCCCACCACGTTTATGTTCGCGGGCGTAGAGGTCAAGGTAGAAACTACCGCGCAGAGTGTTGGTATCGTCATAGAGTTCGAAGAAACGTACATCTTTATGCCATGTTTCGACGTCATTGCGTTCTTTAGCGGTTAAACCATAGATACGATGAACAACCTCGAATAACCCATTCAGGACGCGCTGTTCAGGGAAATAAGGGCGTAACTGCTCATCATTTAATGAGAATTTATGCTGTTTTTGTTTTTCGCTGTAATAGGCTAAATCCCAAGACTCAAGCTTATCAATACCATAATGTTCTTTAGCAAAAGAGGTCAGTTCAGCCAGCTCATTTTCCCCTTGCTGATGAGCACGGTCGGCTAAATCATTGAGGAAATTCAGCACTTGCTCTGGGGATTCGGCCATTTTGGTCGCTAGGGATTTTTCTGCGTAGTTTTTAAAACCTAATAATTGCGCTAGTTCGTGGCGTAAAGCCATCAGTTCATCAATTAATTCGCTGTTATCCCATTTACCTGCATTTGGGCCTTGGTCAGACGCACGGGTGCTATATGCATGGCTCATTTCACGACGTAATTCTGCGTTGTCAGCATAGGTCATAACAGGTAAATAGCTTGGCATATCAAGAGTGAGTAAGTAGCCTTCTTCACCTTTTGATTCAGCCATGGCTTTTGCTGCAGCAATTGCACTTTCTGGCATACCCGCTAATTCATTTTCGTCTTTAACGAGCTTACTCCAACCCATGGTAGCATCAAGAACGTTATTGCTAAATTTAGACGCTATCTCCGATAAACGTGCGACGATTTCACCGTAACGTTGCTGTTTTTCAGCGGGTAAGCCAATGCCGGATAACTCAAAATCACGTAAGGTATTTTCGATGGATTTACGTTGAGCTTGGCTAAGGGAATTAAATTCAGCCCCTTCTTTTAATGACTTATATGCTTGATATAAAGGCTCATGTTGCCCCATCCAAGTACTGAATTCAGACAGTAACGGCAAGCATTTTTCATACTCTTCGCGCAGTTCTGGGCTGTTTTTCACCGAGTGCAAATGACTAACTGGCGACCAAACACGAGAAAGCTTATCGCTGGCTTCTTCTAAAGGTTGGCACAGGTTGTCCCAAGTGTATTGATCCGTTGCACTCAGCAGGTTTTCTACTGTTTGGCGATATTCATTGAGTACATGTTGGACTGCGGGGAAAACATCCGCAGGCTCTATAGTAGAAAAGCGGGGTAGTGCGGAATCGGCTAATAATGAATTTGTCATAAAACATCCTGTGATTGCAGGCTTGTGCTCGTAGGCCAAGGCTTACTGTATTGACAATAAAAGTTAAATGGCGAACTTATACCCAAATAGGGTTAATGTTATGGATCATATAACCAGTACGCCATAGCGAATATAAGAAAGTATATGGGGGCAGATGTACAAACCTCAATATCAATCTAACGTTTTTTCTTATTAACACTTATCAATAAATGGGTTTTTTGTTGGCTTTTATCAATAAAGGCAATAGTTGTAGTTTCAATGCTTTGGAAAATAATGAATTCAGTCTATAATCACTTTCCAATCTATAGAGGAAGATCGTCGTCTCCGGTGAGGCGGCTGGATTTCAAATCCAGTTGGGGCTGCCAGCAGTCCCGGGCAGGTTCGACTCCTGTGATCTTCCGCCAAACGCAGTTTCTGAATTTCTTCCAAAAGCTATATTTTCTTTGTAAATCAATAAGATTAATCATCTCAAAGTCTGTCTGATTCTCCCCTTGTTTACTGGTTTCTACCCCTGTTTGGGGGCAAAATTGGGGGCATAATTTTTCCCTATTTTTTGGATGCCCCCACAATGAAGCTCAAAGCCAGTCAGGTAGCGGCCTCAAGGCCAATGGTAACCCCCTATAAAATGACCGATGGAGGGGGGTTATATCTCGAGGTTATATCAGCGTTTGCAGGAGAGCTTAATTAAAGGTGGATTATCGGACCGAAATGCAAAAGGTAAGCGAGCTCGTACTTGTTCAGTAAATGGTCTTGATGGGGATATTAAATTAAATAAAGCATTGTGGGTGATGACTGAAAAGATGCACAAACATTTTTCTTGCAGAGAATGGATATAGGTAATAATAGTATATTGTTTTTACATAAAATAATGTGCTTGCTAGCTATTCATTGATGGCCTTATTTTTTTGTTAAATATGCTATATTGTTGTTCATAGTTTATGCATAACATATAGAAAGTGGGGGCAATTTGATGAGCGAAAATCTTCCTGAAGCACCACAGGGCGAATTTGTTTTGTTCCGCAGTGAAGATGGTCAAACTCGTGTCGAATGCCGCTTTGAATCCGATACTTTGTGGTTATCTCAGGCTGAAATTGCCAACCTTTATCAGGTAACACCTCAGGCAATAACCCAACATGTTAAAGCGATCTATGAAGAGGGTGAGTTTGTACAAAATTCAACTTGTAAGTCTTTCTTACAAGTTCGACAAGAAGGTAATCGACAGGTTAATCGCAACACGTTGCATTACAATCTCTCAATGATCCTTGCGATTGGCTACCGCGTTCGTTCTATTCGTGGCACTCAGTTCCGCCAGTGGGCAAACGCTGGAGCAGTATCTGATCAAAGGGTTTGTGATGGATGATGAGCGGCTAAAAAATCCGCCTATCGGTCAGTCAGTCGTGCCAGATTACTTTGATGAAATGCTCGAACGCATTCGTGATATTCGTGCCAGTGAGCGGCGGGTTTATTTACGGGTGAAAGAGATTTTCACCATGGCAGCGGATTACGAGCCTTCGAATAAAGAAACCAATCGTTTCTTCCAAACCATCCAAAACAAGCTGCATTTTACTTGTACGGGAATGACTGCTGCTGAGCTTATTGCCTCTCGCGCATATGCCTGTCAGCCGGATATGGGATTAACTAGCTATAAGTCGGACGAAGTTCGTAAAACGGATATGACAGTTGCGAAGAATTATCTACGTGAAAATGAACTGAAAGAATTAAACCGCATCGTCAATATGTGGCTCGACTTTGCCGAAGACCAAGCACTGCGCCGTAAGCAAGTATTCTTACAAGATAGGGATACTAAACTGGATCAGTTTTTAAGTTTCAATGACCGAGACGTATTGCAAGGCGCTGGTGGAATAAGTAAGAAAGCCGCTGATGAAAAAGCTAAAGAGATATTTGATATTTTTGCTCAAAAATGTCGTCGGTTAAAAGAAGCGGAAGGAGCGAGAGCGAATATCGCGGCGCTGAAAGATTTACTGAAAATAGGAAAGTAGAAAAATAGTAGAATCACTATTTTTAGTTAAATTGCTAAAATTAGCTTAGTACCTGAGGTGGTCGTAGTAAACAAGAGGGAACTCATACTCACTAACGGTTCATAACCACGAAAAGTGTACTAAGAACCTTTTAGTATTAGTGAGTCATTACAGGTTTTAGTTAGGTTGACTCCCTAACTAGAAATCAGCCTTAGAAAAACCAGTCATAACATCCAGTTCCATTTCGCGGCCTAATGCTGTCATTGGATGGACAATTATCAAACCTCGCACGGACTTCTTCAGCTTGCCAAGATCGGCTTGTTCTTTCTTAGTGATTGGGCGTTTGAATGGCATATCGACTAACTTCTGTGCTTCTTTGCTGAGCTTTTGGTTACGCACTGCTTTCAGACGAGTAATTTCAGTTTCCAACGTCACTTTTTCTTTTTCGAGTTCTGCGTATTTTTCTGCATCGCTCGTCAGTTGCATACTTGCCATCTGGTGACGAATAAGGTCTAAGCGGTCGCTAAGAAGCTTAATTTGTGTTTTTTCAATTTCTTTCATTATTTAATTAACCGTGAATAAATTTCTTGTCGGCAAGTATACACTATTTCGTATTAGAGGGTGAAAAGGGATATAGACTAACACCCCATGTGAGGACGCCTTTATCGCTCATCATTCATGCAATGAAAACAACATAATTACCTTATAAATCAACTTATCACTCAACCACTCACAATTCTGTTTTTTTATGCCTTAGTGATATCATGATTAAGTGCTTGCATTTCGGTATCATCACTGACCTTTCTGACATATTATATTTAATTTTCTGAAAAATTATTATTTTTAGTTAATTTATCGTTGGTATATAGCAAAATATAACGAGGTATAGATGAGATCATAATGACTAAACGTAAATTTATTACACGTACAGAGGTGAATTCTTTATTGGATGCTACAAAGCAAGGTCGCTATCCTAATCGCGATTATTGCTTGTTATTAATGAGCTTTTTGCATGGGTTAAGAGTTAGCGAGCTCACTCATATCACAATGGCTGATATTGATTTAGTGCAGAAAGTGATATTTATTAGGAGACTAAAAGGAGGGCTGTCTACCGTACAGCCTATAATTCCCGAAGAGTTTAATGCGATTGAAAAATGGCTAGCTGAAAGAGATTCTTGGAAAACAGCGGGATCAGATTGTTTATTTATTTCACAAAAGGGAAGCCAAATTTCTCGTTATCAAATTTATCGTTTATTTGAGCAGTATGGAAAAATAGCTGGGCTTCCTGTAAAGCTTCATCCTCATATGCTAAGGCATGCATGCGGCTATGCATTAGCTGATTTGGGCCGGGATACACGATTAATTCAAGATTATTTAGGGCATCGAAATATCGCTCATACTGTAATTTATACTGCGAGTAATGAAAAAAGGTTTAGTGGTATTTGGTTGAATCAATAAGCAATTTAATGACTTGTATCAACATAAGGCTAGCACTAAACATAATAATATGAACTAAACACCAAGAATACCTCAGTTATTTAGGCAATTGATTTGATAAAACTGAGGTATTCTTGTGCATATTAAGGGCAATAATTATTTTGAAAGCCACAAACAACATACTCAACTAATTTATTTCACAGCCTTTAAAAATAAAATTAGTTAATAATTTTATTTATTCTTTTTTTTTTGAATTATCATGATTTAATTACTCCAATTAAGAGTGACAGCAAATCACTTTCGTTGTTAACTAATTGTTATCATATTTTAATCATTTTTTTTACAATAATAGTCCGTTTTTGATTGCTAAATAAAGCCACTCTGTGAAATGGTAGGATGTAAGTGAAATTATTTAGATGATAAATTCATGTTTTTGGTTTTTGTAAGTTAAAAACTTTTAATTTCCGCTGTAAAATACAGCAATATAATATATAACAAAAAAATTAATCAATTATCAATGATAATCAATTGGATAAATAAAATATCTATAAAAATCAATCTATAATGCAACATAA
>NZ_JAMPNG010000023.1:0-60992 GCF_028479245.1 Providencia sp. PROV223 | reverse complement strand
AGAGAAAACTAAATAGAACTGGCGGAAATCGCCAACAATCAATGTGGTTAAGCATGGTTATTTGCGGTGTTTAGCAAGTCCAGCAAGATACCAAGCCAGTGCATTCCCATTGTGGGAAATCACCTTCAGTGTCACCAAGTTCGCAATATGCGCCTCAACAGTGTGTGCCTGTGCCGCGCCCAATATATGGATTAAACTGCGACGTAACCCCGTAAGTTGCTTCGGAAAACCGTTGTTACGTTGGAAAAAGGGCGTTTTAAGTACCTTTTTGGTTTCCTCGAGCGAAAGTGCCACTTTTTGCTTGGTTTGAATGACCCCTTGCAGCGTACAAGATCGCCCGAGTTGTTTTACCGTATTCACTAAGGGCATCAGCCCTTTATCGTTAGTAAATACGGTAAAGTGACACGTTTTATCCGCTTGCTCATGTGCTTGACCTAAAGACCAGGCAAGGTGAAAGTCCACATTATTCTGACTAACTTGGCTCACTTTAATGATGTTGAGGATATAGCGCGTGGTTGTTTGTACGGGTAATTTGAGATTAGCTTGCTTGGGGCCTGCAAAAATAAAGACTTGCTGGTACTGCTCAAACGCTATCGACTCTAAATGTGGGACATTCTCTAAATCAATAAACGCCCATTGGATTTTGTCTGATGTAACTGGTTTTTCCATAGATAATCGACATCCTTAATCACCAAATTCACGGTCTCGGGATTTTTCCATCACCATTTCACGCTCTTGTTGGCGCAAAACGTCCCGTTGTTGTTGCTGATGCTCACGCTCAAACTGAACGGCCTTTTCAATGACTCGTTCTTTAGCCTCCATTAAGTCATGTTCCCCTTTCAGCAAACTGTCACGCTCTTGCGCCATCACCTGCCGCAGTTCGTCTTCGTTCAGTTCTGGCACTTTAGACTCGCTGCTCGCTTGCTGACGCAGGGCAGCTTCAGCCTCTTTTAAGGCTTTATCAATCGCCTGCTCCTCTGGGGTTTGCAGGGATTTCGGGTCACTGCCCGCTTTATCGGTTTGCGTGGCATTTGGGTTCGCATAGGCGTTATCCACTTCCCCTTGCGTAATTTTTTCAATCATGGCCGTGTGTAAACGTTCATCGGGATTGAGTTGCACCACCACACCTTGTTCAGGTTGCTGTGCCATCGTCTCAAAGGCGGACGCTAGACTGTTCACAATCACGGTTTGTCCGTTTTGACTCGGTTTCACAACAATAAATTGTGCCTGTTCACTCCCCAGTAAACGCCCTTCAGCGCGAAGCCCCTGCAATTTATCGCCCTCAAGTTCAATCGCTTGTAGCATCGTGCCTTGGGACTTGCCATGTTCATCAAAAGCGGGCCACGCCACATGCGCTTCGGGGTGCTTGGTGGACGGGTAAACAAACTTTCCTTCGTGTGACTCCCCCAACCCCATTTGGCGGCTTAACGCGCGACCAATCGCCGTATCATTAAGCGGTTTCGCATGGTCAAACAATTGATTACCCACTTTGGCGGCACGGTCTTGTTCAGCTAGCAACACGTCGTGCGCCGTCTGCCGGTTCCCTGGGTTCTCAATGGCTTTTGTCCATTTATCCAAGTCATCACTGTAGGTTTGAACATGCGCTTTAGTACGGGATAAAGCCACATACGCATCCCGCAAGGTGGCCAGCATGCGTCGTCCTGATTCGACACCCCCGAGGACAATCACATACAAACTACTTGCTCCTTGCGCTTTGTGTGCAGTGCCCGCATAACCGTAATCCAGATGTTGGTCAGTCAATTCGCTATTTGGGTTAAGTACGCGTGACTCGTCGCCCTTAGTAAGAGTGATTTGCCCGTGCTCATTGACTTCACTGACGGTCCAATCGCTGTTCATCACGCGTCCGCGCTCTTTGTCTGTGCGAGTGAAGTTGATTTTTTCCCCTGCATCGATATGACGGGATTCTTGGCGGTAAATACCAATATCTCGCAAGCTACTTTCAAAGGCCGAAAGTAAATGCCCTTTGCCTTGTTCATCAACCAGGGTCACAACTCCATCACTGACGCCCTCTCGGGTCACTTCAATCCGATAGTACTGCTCTTGTATGAGGGCAATTTTACCCACATGTGCCGCCATTCCCGCTGTTGATAGCAAGGATTCAGTTCGCGTACTCTCACGCACCAATATCGGGACGTCTTTTCCCCCTTGTAATTGTCCTTGCTCGACTAAAATTTGATGAATACCGCGATTAAGTTCATCTTTATCACGGTTGGTCTGCACCACAATCAGTGTCTCTTTTTGGGCTTCAGCCGTTCGCCCGCGATAGTCATCGAGAATATGTGTGATGACCTTGTCGCCTGAATTTATCACCGACTGTTCGGGGTGTTCCGCTCCCGCGCGACGGGGAACCACATCCGGTGTCACGCGATTCATCGTGGCCATAGCAGTTTGAATATTACCGGCTATGATGGCTTCAATGGCAGGACGAAGCTCGGGTCTTTGCCGTACAATTTCGTTCACAACCGCAGTCGTCAGCGCTGAACGGTCTTGCGCGAGGGAAAATGGGTCACCACTGTCCACCGACAATAACTGCGCCCTATCCCCTGAAATTGGCGCTCGCCCGCCACCTCGCCCAATCACGTCTAACACCTCAGTCATAATTTTGTTACCGACCATCGACCCTTCGTCGACTAAAAAGAGGGTGTTTTTAAAATCCAGTACCTCCCCTTGCTGTTGGCGTTGGTTCGCATCCATCAAAAAGGCATGCAAGGTTTGCGATTTCACCCCCACTGCCGCCATTTCGCCGACAGCTCGGTGTGTGGGCGCAAGACCTATCACTTCCGGTCGCTGCGTCTCAGGGAGTGTGTCCAGGGCCTTGAGAACAGCCTTCAGCTGGGTGGTTTTCCCCACCCCTGCATAGCCTTGTATGCCGACAAACTGGTCGCGAGTGGTTAAAATCAATGTTGTGGCGGCCTTTTGCCCCTCCGTTAGCCCTTCCAGTACGGTATCAGGGACAGATCCCATCAGTGGGGTTTGTGTTCCTTTGCCTGCTAAAATGGTGGTCAGGATTTGCTTTTCCATCTCCCAAGTACTGGCCGTCACGTAATGTTGCTGGGCGGCACCTTTACCACTGGTTACAGGGATGATGGCTTTTTGGGCGACTAAGCGGTCAAAGGCTTTCCCCAGCGATTGACTGTCGAGCGAGTTGTGTAATGGTAACGCTTTGGCAATCGCATCGAGGCGCGAGAAAAAAACCTGACTCTCTTGTGCTAACGCCATGCCTTGTTGCAGGGCTTTTTCGGGTTTAGACCATAACGCGTGCGCCGCATTATCGGCGGCTTGCTCAATCGCTTTGGCGTCCATTCCCTCAACCCCCGCTAACTGCCGTGCTTGCTGATAGACAGGCGAACGCGATAAACGACGCTCAGTTTCCATCTTATCCAGTGGCGTATACACGGTAATATGTTCACCACTGCGTGCAGCCGTATTGAGTAAGGTAGGCTGTGTATCACGCGCAGACGCGGCCAATAACACCGTGCCCGTATCGTTAGCCTGTTGCCCTGGGGCGGTAACATAGCTGTAATCAGCTTTGACGCCGTCCCGTACATCAATCCGATGCGTTTTGCCGTTGAAATTAACCATAATCGCATTTGGCATAAACCCAGTTACCGTGACAGCGTCACGTGCAGAGAGCTTATTTTGCTTCGCCAATATCGTTAATTGCTCACCTTGCTTGATGTCCATCGTTTGGCGCTGATACGCACTCCATTGGCCATCAAATTGCTGCGGTTTCATCACCTGCTTTTGCCCTTGGCTATCAAGTAAAGTGACCGACCGGGTTTCCGGCGTCACACGGTCAATGGTGTAGCGTTCAACCTCTTTCTTGTCCGCATTCCAACGCTCCATTACCATACCTTCACGGTAACTGTCGATTTGCTTGCGCGAATGGCTGTCGAGCCACACGGGTTTGAGCTGGGTCACCGTCACCGTTTTTTCACTGAGCATGCCGCGATCGGTGAGCGTTTGGCGAATGGTGTCGGTGACAATTTTTTGCTCCCGAACGCCACTGACCTGCGCAACCACGGGTTTCATGTCGCTGTGCAGCTGTGCATAATCCGCCGCCAGTGCCGCATAACGATGATTTTTATCGGGAATGTGTGCCGTTTTCACCGTTAAGACAGCTGAAGCCTCGCCTTGAAAACGAGGCACCCCCGCATCTTGTAAGGTGGCCAACACGTTCCCCGTGCCTTTGCGGCCGCCACTGTCCATCATGAGCACCTGCACATTGGCAGATTGGGCGCTTTCCAGTAGAGATAAGGCCGATTTCAATGACAGTTTTTCGGCATTGGCAACCACCAAAGTACTGTTGGGTTTAAGCGATTGACCATCACCCAGGGTCATTTTCGGCACATATGCAAAACGCTTATCATTGGCAAAGGCTTGACGACTGGTTGTATCAAGGGTCATCACTGCCACGTCACGCCCTTGTGATTGCCCCATCGTGACACTGTCTAATACCCCGTCTCGTTGCGCTTTACCTAGCCCTTGACTGGCAACAATCGCAATATTGGGTAACGTATCCGCCACTTTTTCCATCATGGGAGTAAGGGTTTCTGTCCGCGCTTGAAAACTGACCGTGCGGTTATGTTGCTTCATGTCGGTGGCGATTTGTTGTAACTTCAGCTCGTCCATCAAATGAATGGACGAGGTAAACAGCCCTTTTTTTTCATCCAGTGGGATAAGTTGACGCTGTTCAATCGCGACATCAATCGCTTCACGTACCTGGGCTATCATGCCCGCGCGGGCTTCTAGACCACCTAACGATTTAGCCAACACTTGGCTGTAAGTCATACTAAGCTGCTTATCACTGAGTAACGCGATCGCATCGGTGACGGCACGTGTAATATCGGGTTGGATCTCCCGTGACGTCGAACCTGCTTCCCCTTTGGCAAGGCGTTGCTCGGCTTCAGCGTAAAACGTTTTACGCGCTTCAGAACCAAAGCCATTTTTATCCAAGCGGTCAAACCAGTCGGTTAATAACTCACTTTTTTCAGGGGTTGTTTTGGCCTGACGGGTATCGAGGGCCGCGACATCACGGGATTTGAGTGAGGCTTCATGCCCCACCGCATCCATGATTTGGTAATGCCGCTGAGAAAAAGGCACAACAGGCACCCCTACGATTTCCCATAACCCATTTTTTCCCGTTTCATGGGTTTGCATGCCAAAGCTTTCGACTCGCTCACGTAGAGCATGGCGGTAGATTTGGCCAAGTGATACTTGTAATGCATAAACGGCTTCGCTGAAGCCACTTTTTTGTTGTGTATCACTGGATAAGGTACGCCACTCGCCATTGTGTTCGGTCATGTTCATCACAAGGGCATGCGTATGAACTAAGGGGTCGTGCTCGCGAGACGTATCATGGTTAAATGCGGCAATAACCAAATTTTGGGTCATTTCCAGCGAGGTTTTGCCGTCAACCATCACCCGCGTTGACGCGAGGCTCTCCACCTCTTTCAGGGCGACCTCGACGGCATGATTGTGCGCGTCAATCATGCGCTTATCACCCAGCACGAGTCCTAATACAGAAACACTTTTCGGTGCCGAAAACGTTAAGTCTTGCCCTTCACGGTGGACGTTTTTACCGTTTTCCATGCGCTCAAGACTTTGACCATTGGGTAAACGCCCCTCCAGGATCTCCCCCAGTTGGTCTTTCGTGACTTCGCCTTCTAATCCGAGCGATTTAGCGCCTTCACCCATCCAGCGCGCTTCAAGGTTACCGAGGAAATAATAATTATCTTCATGGGTATAATAATTTGCCGCATTATTCGCGATAGGTGCAACAGTCAGCATCACCACATCTCCGGTTCATCATGAGTATCATTACGGTTAGTCTGTTTCGAATGTGAAATATCGGAATGGCCTAAAATTTCCTTTTCTTCTTGCCGCATGCGTGTATAGCTGTCATACAGGTCTTGGGAGTTTTCCTCTGGTTCAATAACTGGTCCCAAAACTTCACCTGTTTCTGTATTCACCTTGACGTTATCAATGATGACCTCTTGCCCGCCTTGGGATTCCGGTGGATTGCCAGATGCTGCGGTTTCCGAAGTTATCGGAGTGGAGTTTTGTGTGACTGACTTCGGTGTGAGTTCAACGATAGACTGAGGTTGAGCAACGTCTGTAATGGTGTTGTTTTGTGTGGTCTCAACAGGCGTTTCAATCGGCTGACCGCTTATCAAGCTATCAATGACCTGATTGACGCCGTCAGGGAGTGTACCCATTTTTAATCGCTCGTTAATTTCAGCTTCAATCTCTTGGTCTAAGCTGTCATTAATCGCACGAGCGGTGAATTCGGCCGCAACAGGTTTGATTTTTTCATAGCGCATCGCATGTTTCACAACAGGATATTGACCCGGTAACGTGATATAACACGTTAAATCTGGTAACGATTGCACATCGGAGTAGTTAACTAAGTCACTGTCTTCTTGCTGCTTATTAAACGAAACCCCGTCACGTACCGTCTCTTTACCGTAACTGTATTGCTCACTGAAGCGTTTGATCCGCTCTTGCCCGAGTTGGTCACGTACCCACTTAGCGACACTTTCATCGGGTGACCGAAAGAATAAGCGCGTATTAAGCAAATCCATCAAACCATCAGCTTTATCACGACCATAAATGACATCTAATTGAGGTTTATTTTGAAAACCAAGCGCAAAACACCCACCAAATTTTCGGCCTTCTGATACCACTAACGGTAACTCGGGCAGTTGATGTAACTGAGCCATTTCATCGTAAACAAACCAAATACGTCGCTCGGGATTTTCCCCCATCTCTAATAAACAGTTAGCGGCTTGGGCTAACCACATGGAAATTAACGGTTTTAAGGATTCATGCTGGCGAGCATTACTTGTTACCCAGAGCCAACCATGTCGCTGTTTAGGCTCATTAACGGTTTTCATCCACTCACGTATGGAAAAAGGTTCCTTACCATTACGTTCTATACCTTGAAGATATCGCAAAGATTTAACATAGTTAGTCAGAACCCCTCGGATTGAAATGGCCGTTTTTTCCACTTTCTCTTCCATCAAGTTACTGGCTTCAGTACCTGCGACATAAGTTCGCAATGTTTTTAAATCAATCGCTAAAAGCGTCCGCAACAACTTGTTATAACTGCGTTTCGGGTCAGAACTGAGTTTATTGGCTACAGCCGTAAAGATGGTGCGCGCCGATCCTGTCCAAAAGGGATCTTCCGACGTACTTTGGGGAATAAGCGTATTCGCCATGCTGTCAAAATCGGGTGTCGTGAGACATTCCCGCCACAAATCCCAATTTTCACAACGTTCGTCTAATGGATTGAGCAATTTATCGATGTTTTCGTTGTAGTGCTTTTTGACCAGAGAACACCCCTTATCGAACACAATCACCATATCGCCCCGCTGACGTAATTGAATAAGCAGCTTATTGATTGCATTCGATTTCCCTGACCCAGGTGTGCCATGGAACAACATATTTTGAACTTCACTGTTGAGTTTCAATGGGAGCCCATCAAACGTGATCGGAGAGGCTTCACGGCGTGAATGGAGCATATTACGGACTAGCTTAATATCTTCCGTGAGTGTACGGCCACCAATGACATCGTCTTTGGCTTGACGCTGACCTAAACGGTGCAAAAAACGGTAAATAACAAAGGCGAGAATGCCGACAAACACGGAGGCCCACACAAATGAGAGCCAGAGTTCTTGCAGAAAGATGTCACCTGCATACATCATGTAGGGATCTTTTAAAATATTGGCCGACGTAAATCGAAAGAGTTGGCCATCAAAATGCACATCATAAAGCGGCGGAACTCGATATAAGGCTTTCTCGCCCGCAGACGTGAAATACAGCCACCAATACAGACCGCCATTTTTAATTTCTTGTAGAGGGACTTTTAAATAAAAAATTAAGGGTAATAAAATTAAATAAAAATTCACGAGCCAAAAAGAAATCCGTTTATTTACCTGCATGAACATGCCGAGCATATAGCTAAAGACTTGTCCACCCTGCGTAATATGCTTGGTTGAACTCATAATAAGATCACTCTGTCAAATAAAGAGAATATAGAGAGACGTACTCCCTACATATGAGATGAAAAATGAAAGGAATTATTTTTTAATGCTGAGTGATTTTTCTAACGCTTTGATTTTATCATGTGTCACAACAGCACAAAATGTAATCGCATATTCACGATCTCGACCATTCAGAAAAGCGGGTAAATTCAATTTCGGTAAAAACCGTTTTAATTTAATCAGTTCTTCAGCTATTTGGCGACTAGCTGATTCCGAGACTTGGTGGTAACTTAAATAAATGGGTAGATTTTGTTCGGTTGTATTATTGGGATATTTATCACCGACAATATAATCACTGCATTCTAAAATAAAATCAGTGTATTTGGGGATATATGTATCATCATTTTTTAATGTTGATGAGAAAGAAGTATGGGTAAATAAAAATAATAACAATGCGATCCCCACTTTATTCAGTGTTGATTTGTTCATGATAACCTCAAATTAGAATTCGATATAAAACGTAGGTAGGGTTAATTTAAAAACGTAATTATCTTAGGCGAGAACACTCTTGGCGCTCTATACAACTAACACAATGTTGCACACCGGTTAAGGCTATTCTGCGTGCAAGCGGAATACTCTCACCGCACTCGATACAAAATTTTGCACTTTGTCCGTGATACTGTGTACGTTGACTCAGCCTTAAAGACAGCAAAAACTCGCTCTCAGCTTGAGAGACATCAATTTCATCCGCCATTGGAAACCTCTTGAAACGAGAGGGACTATTCTCCTGAAAAATTTATTATTTAGGGGAATAGTCCGTTAACAAACGAAGTGCGTTAGGAATATTAGTTATTTACAAGGAAATTTTTCTTTTAATGCCAATAACGCTACAACAGCTATGGGTTCATCATCATTAACATTATTTATATTTAAATATTCATTTACATACTCTTGTAGTATATTCCGGTTGAATGAAAAATTAGGAGGTGGACAGTAAAAATTCTTTATTTTCTGAATGGTTACTTCCTTTTCATTATTAGCAATTTTTAATGCCCCCCCCGTAAAGAGAATTCCATCCAATAAACCATCAAAATATGCTGAAATTAATAACGATTCTTTTTCGTTATTTTCATATTTTTTAAGCTCAGTATAATTACCTACCGTCCAGGAACTACTCGAATAAGAGTTAAATGTTATAAATAAAAAAAATAAATAAATAATTTTTTTGTTAAACCATTTTATCATAATCATATGTACCATATACATTTCCATGTGAATCAAAAATATTATCTATCATTGGAAGTCCTGATGCAGGATTAACAAATGAGATATCATATTGAATCAATTGATTATTTGAAATATTAGAAGAATCATAGCCACTATAACTTTCAATCTGAAAATTTATATTTTCAAATAAGCTATCTCTTACTACAAAAAATTGATTATTAAAATTTAACCCTTCAAATTTGTCGCTCACACAGTTATTTTCTAAAACACTTTGACCATTCAAATTAGTGACCAAGCTTAATTTATCATAAAACCTGATTTTTTGTTTATTGCATTCACTCCATTTACGCCAAATAAAAACAAACCTAAAAACAAAAATATATTAGAAACCAAAATCAAATTTAAAATAATTTGCAACTCGTTCTCTCTCTCATTAATAATCACACTACATGCCACTAAGCCAATCAAAAACAATAAAGCCATTATATTTAAGTACCTAGTAATGCTTAAACCTTTAAATTTAAAACATTTATAGTACCTATATGTATACCCTAATGAAATAAATGTTAATAGCATAGTAATCAAGAAACATACTCCGCTATCAGCAATTACTATTTTTGTATGATTAGCAAAAACCACAATGCTAATAGAGAGTATTAAACAGTGAATAATAATTATTAATCTTCCAAGATTTATCATTTCACCTCCAATTTAATCACTATTCTTTTTATAATACTTTTCTGGACTCATAAAACCATTAGAGTCAGGTGTTTTTTCCACACGTCGAGTATCGGTAATTAGTCCTGCATCCATGTGTTTTTCCTTTTCTTTCTCCATTTTAACTTCATGCTCTTGTATTTTTTCTTGGTGGTTTAATTTGAGTTCATCATGACGTTGTTGAATTCCCACCGAACCTTGGTTTATTTCTCCTTTAACTGTACCAATTTCATCTTGATATTCCTTTTCTTTTTCGGTGACTTTTTGAGCAGTGTCATGTTTTATTCCTTCATTTTGACTGAGCCGATTAACATTTTGAACATGGCCATCATATTCAGCCATTAAACTCTCTCCTGAAGGGATATTTCCAGATGATGCCGTTTTATCCATGGCTACTACACTCGCCCGATTTTGAGCGTAATCATTTTTAACATTTGGAAGCAATCGATCATTAATAAAATCTTTTGCCAACGCTTCACGTTCTCTTGCAATCGACAAATCACTCGTATTACTTAAAATAGCATCAGCGCGACTTGGCACGGCTTGACGCACATAGTTGGCAAACTCTTGGTCTAAGTTACTGTCAATTTGTGCACTGTTATTCGTCACATAGCTGGCCATATCACTGTACTCTTGGCTCTCCGTCGTGCTGCGAGAATACTGCTCATATTGATTTTTAGCTGTATTCAGCGTTGCACTGAGCTGACTGATTTCCGAGCTGGCTTCATTATCGTGACGATTAGTCCCGTCGGACAATTTACTGCTATTGAGTAACTCGATCCCCTCATTAAAATCTCTTGTAGCCTGTGCACTCTGTTCATTTCGTGCATCTTGATGCCTTGCGTCTCGCTCTTGTGTGCTGGTTTGCCTGCTATCCGTATCCCTTGTATTACCATCAACATAGCCTCCCCCGCCAATACCTGCAATAGAAAAACCACCCTCAGCTTTCGCACCGAGTGTTTTAGACTTATCAAAACTGTTACTTAATAGCTTTGATAGAGCCTCTTCTTGTGAACTATTCTCCATTTTAGCAACTGAATTTACGGCATTCTGAATTTTTCTGTAACCTTCGCTCTGATTGCTGCTTATCCCCTTGTCCGTCATGGATGAAACAGTTGCGCTATTGCCGAAGTTTTTACTAAATTGAGCTAATTGATTGGTTGCCACATTGACCGAACTTTGGAATGCACTCATGGCTTGCGCAGCTGTTGTTTGTGCATTCCGCGCACTTTGCTGTAGCGAGCTCACCATCGCCTCACTGCCTTTAATGGAAACAGGTAAGCGTGACATTGCACCACTGGTATCCATGATTTCTTGGCCACCACTGGTCACCGTGTTCGTTGCACCGCTAGCGAGCTGGCGAGACATTTGTCCATCACGGAAACTCGAGTTGGTATCCCACTTATTGCCCGCTACATTATCCGTTTGCATATTATTAAACGCCCACGTTCCATCTGCAGCTTGTGATGAACTTGCCGAAGCCGAACTGTTAATGGCCGTACCAAGATAGTTCCCCGCTTGTGCAACAGCGGGCCCTAACCCTTTCACTATCGCCATGGCAATAAAGGGAATAGACAACGTTAGCCAACCCGCAATTAGCCCAATATCACTGTGAATTTGCTGAATATGCGCCTGGTTCGCTAGGTTGAAATCCAATCCATTGGTTTGCCCACGCAAATAAAAACTCGTTGCATGATTGAGTATGGCGAACATCGGTGCCCAGGATTGCAGATAAATAATGGACATGATGTAGTTAAATAACATGCGCGTCGTCAGCGCATGAACGGTCATCAGCAAGATAAAAATGGGAAATAACGCCACAATTAACGAAAACAGAATGGTATACAACAACGGCGTAAAATTGGTCGCCACCGTTGTTGATGTGGCCCATGAAAGCCGCATTTTGTTATACGATGATGTGGAGGCTAAATTCACTAAACTGGCCGTATCACCACTTTGTGCACTGTATCCAGCAATCCCTTGTTTAAGGGCATTCATTACCACGGAACTTCGCATTAACTGACTGGCAGTTTCACTGCCTGAGTAGTAATAACTGTAACTGTCCCCAAGCATGGCGGTAAACAACACATTCGCATCAGGACGACCACCAAAGATACGCTTGACGGTATATACCCACGTTTCCCCACCTGTTTCCGTATCGACACCAATCGCGGGCATTAGTACGCGTTTAGCTAAGTCTTCACATGTCCAAAACCCCGCGGGTTTAGCTTTTTTATTTCCCTCGGGAACCATGACTCCGCGTAAAGGACTCGGTTTCTGGAAAACCAGGAGGTAGGGGTCTCGGGTATTCATCAGTTCTTGAAAGGAATATTTGTGATTAATCAGAATATCCCCGATGACACAGTTTTTGGTGTACAAACTCATTAATTCAGCAATATCGCCATCCGTCGACATGATATCACTGAGATTCCCCACCAAATTTGCCCCAAATAACATGCCCGTTTTACTGTAACTCAATGAGTCTGGCATATGGAAAATCGACTCATACAGCTCCGTTAAACTCGTACCAATCGAACTAATCATATGCGCAGGGGCAGCTAACCCGAGGGGGACATTATCGACTAAATAGACACCGAGAGGGTCAGTTCGGTCAATGATTTGCACAGAACGCTTAGGCCCAAGGAGCACACTGGAAACCAAAATAATGTAAGCGGCAAACTTAATAACCTCCTTCGGGTCATGCCCTCGCAGATACACCACAAAAAAGGAGGCAGCGGAAATCAGCAACGCAATGCGGAACATGGATTCCCACGATGAAGAGCCCACAATCGCTGCTACGCCATTGAAGACCTGCATTAGGTATTCACCACCGCCTAAAACATACACCGTATCGATAGACGCCATCTTCATCACCCTCCCTGATTTGATTTTTGTTCTGGGGTAAACATATTGAAATGATAATTACGCTGGTAACGCTCTTGTAATTGACTGGACGTCTGCTGACGCAAATAACTCATCTGCCGCTCCATTTCCATCAACACATTGGCTTTCACTTCAACTTGACGTTGTAAGTCTTCCAATTGACGGCTGGCCTCGGCAACGTTTTTACGCAAAACATCCAACGGTTGTTCAGGAAAGTTACGGTTTCCCAAGGCAATTTTGGCTTGGTCAATCAACTCAAGTAGGTATTGGAGTAAAATGTCATACGCAATGTAATCTGACAGCGCGGGCAAGATGGACACATTGATATTGAGCTGCATTGGGTCAACCAAATACTTCAAAATAGGCACCGACGTACTTTGAATAAATCCTTTCTCACCCAGAGTTAAAGCAATGTCATCTTTCAATTTGCTTTGAATTTGCTGAATGATTTTTTTGACTAAAGAATTCAAGCCATTGTCTTTACTGATGGTGATGGTTTTCTTCTTCAGCTGGAGACAGCCATTAACGGATACACACCCTTCGATACTGATAGTGCCGCCGTACATTAATGCTTTAATTAACTCCTGACGGTTTACTTTAGGAACGGTCGTGGTCACATCGCCATTGTCTTTACCAAAAATTAATGTGCCAGTGAGGTTCATAATCAGCTCTTTGAGCTCGTTATCCCCATCCAACATTTTGTTGCTGTTAAGCACTTCCCACATGAGATTTTTATTTTGAATGATTTGGTCTTTCATGTTTTCAGGGGCACGGTTAAACGCATCATTCATTTTTCCCCCGACAGTACAACCCTGGCGAGATGCCGCCCAATCTGCAAACATATTGGTTTGCCCTGCAATATCTTGGCAGATTTTTTGCGACTGTACGGTGTTAGTTGGCCATAAGCCGCCCACAATACCTTGCGCAGCTTGGCAGGAAGAGATATTCATACTGTTAATACCGGAAATCATGTCTTGTAAGAAATCTTTGGCAGATTTCAGTTCGGGCACCGTGGTTTGCAACGCCAAGTCAAAGAAATAACCGGTGGAGTTTTGCATTAATTGTTTCACAAACTGCTGAAGCTGCTCACCGTTGATATAAGAGAATGACCCCAAATACGCATCAATCCCCCCACACCCTGCATTGATATTGGGCGGGGTAAATGAAGCGATTTGCAGTTGTTTAACTTGATTGCGAATAAATAAGTTGCCGCCCGTGGCATAGCCTGCGGCTTGCCCTTCCCATGCGCGGGCTTCAGTCGCATTCCCTTCAAAACCCAATTTATTGAAGAAGTTATTCATATCGCCATTCACATTGGCAACTGCCACCGTGTGGCTGAATAACGCCGAGCACATGGCAGCAATGAGTCCTTTACGCATTGGAGCCTCCGCATTGAATATCAACATGCCGACACATCACATAGGCAGGGTTTATCGCACTATTCTGGTAAGGAATAGGGTTAATTAAATCATTCATTGTGGTAAACCTTATTGAGTGCCATCACCCGCAAACTATTGCGTGTCGGCATTAAATTTAAACGTGAGATTAAAGGGATATAACGAACGAAATGGCTTTATTCGATTGAAGAATGAAAACCAAAACTAGATTAGTTGAATGTTTTCAATAACAGATCAATCAGCGGGTCAATGATGTGATAATCTCGCTTTTTCATTTCGCCAACTTCTTTTTAAGGCGATATACCCCAAACTCGAGATAACAAAGATTCAATATTGTGATGACCAGGATCGTCATGTGTTTGATTGCCATTCCCCAAAAACAATACGGAACAACATACATGACCACATTCCAAAGATCTTTAAACCTTAATAGTTCATCCGGAACGTCGGCTTTATCAGAAAATACAAACATAAACTGCCACTGCATCAATATCCATAACGCAACTCCCGCCGCGAGATACCCAATCAAATTGAGAAAACTGTCATAGTTGCGTTCGGCAATGATTTTTTGGTCTGCAGTGGCTTCCTCTATTTGTGTTTTAATTCTATTTTTCTTTGCTACCTCTTCCTGTAGTGGTGCTTTCATTTCTGGAATATTCACTGTATTTGAATGAGATTGCGTCATATTTTTACTCTCTGCGTTGTATTATTAGGAACAAAGAATACCCTCTATCCCTTTATTGTGTTGCTAACATCAAGTTACTGTTAACACGATTCATCACATCTTGCATATCGGTCAGCCCTTGCAAAAGGGGATAAGTGCGTAGCGTATTCACGTCCACCAAAAAAACCGTGGGCGTGATGACTTGTAACCCTGTTCCAAAAAAAGACTGCACTACCTCAGGCGGCGCGGGAATGGCATTCGGAAAAGCCATATCCCCTTTCCCATCGAGCGTATACGGGAATACACTTAATCCCGTTTGTGCAGATAACAACGCAAGTTGTGGGTCAAATTGATGACAATACGGACAACTCGACTGCATAAAGAGAACCAACGTATAATCATTCAAATTCACCACGTTGCCATTGGGTAACGAATACGGTTTCACTGGCGGTTTTGCGGGAATAACAGTTTCAGGCTCGGATGCTTCAGTGCCAATGTGAGATTGAGAGTTGGCCTCCATTTTATGGGACTCTAACGCGGCAATTTCATCCATCACACTTGCCTGAGCCGCACTGAAACTAAACAGCAAAAAGGAAAAAAGTAACGCTCTCATGGATGTTTCTCCTTATTTCCGCCGCCCTGAAAAGCTTGCCAGGCACGAACAGCCGCATACAAAAATCCGGCCACACCAACTGCGACACCGACGGCAAAGATAAAGACCGTCCCCATATCTTGTACCCATTGAAGGGTTAACAGTAAATCGTCAGTGATACTGGCTTTACGCACCTTCAGTAACACTTCAATCAAGCCCCAAAACACCACGGCCGCTATCATGAGCGCAATGCCGACATACAATAACGCATTCTCAATTAATCGAGCTTTTAAGGTTCTTTCCATCATTTTATTCTCAATAGTTCGGGGTAAAATCGGTCGCAATATCTAAAAAGCGACGTTCTAGCGCATCTTGCGTCATAAAACCGTAGGCCAACGGCTGGTAAGATTCGTTTTTCGGGTCAACCAAGAACAGGGCAGGAAAATGGGTGATTTGCATTTTTGCCACTTGCCCGTTGTCTGGCTTGGTGTTCGGCAATTGCTGGCTACGCTGACCATCCACCGATATAGGGATAAGCACAACCCCGTGTTGTTCAGCAAACTGCGCCACCACACTGGCTAACTGGTTATCCAACGGCTCACCGCCACGATAGAAGAAAAACAATCCGTACTGAGAGGCTAACTGCGAAATAGCCTGTTTTTCTTTATTACGTACTGTGGATAGCTGCTGAGGCACCGTGCTGTTATAAAAGGAATGCTCTAAGTTGTAATCAAGTGCAGGATGTAGCAGCAAGGCTTTTTGCACAGAGCGCTCAAACTTTCCAGATTGATTGAGCCAATACCGCTGAAGTGCCACGAATTTCGCGGCATTCTCAGGGGTTGGTTGCATAATCGCCGTGTCTAACGCTTCTGCGGTTAGCTTTTGCATGACCTTTTTTTGTAAGGTCGGTGATAACGTCGAAAGCGGAATTTGCTCTGGCTCTGGCGGCTCCTCATCCTCTTCAGGCTGCGGTTCGTTATACCAGTGCCAACCAACGATAGGTTCATCCACATACGTTCGCGTTTCTGCTTGTTCGCTATGGTTGGCTAACACGCTTCCTGGTATCGCCAAACTGACAAGCGATATTAATACAATCTGTTTCATCCTAGCCCTCCCTGACCTTGTAGGCCATTGGCGATTTGATTTTTCACGCGGTCAATCAATTCTTGGTCAGCCGGAATATCGGTGCCGGACTCCAAATCAGAATAGAAATCCGCAAAGTTCAGTCGGTCAAAGTTAATGGACTGCAACTCATCGACGGTGATACCGCGACAGTCACTGTTTTTGGCGCTACCAAAACCAATCCGTAACTGCCCGCCACGCCCTTGCTCTTGCACGATTTTGGCCAATTTACTGTCAAACACGCAGTAGGCTTCTTTCTTCTGAAGACACACCCCGAGGACTTTATTTGAGCAATATGAACCGACATAAATGGTGAGATTGCGACTTTTGGCTTTACCGAGGGCTTTTTCTTCACTGTCACAGTGCGCTAAGCCAACATCGTTACCCCAGCCACCACTTTTGCAACAATTACTGAAACCCATTGCCGCTTTACGACAGGTGGTGCGCTTACCCGTAAACGCCTTCACATTGACATCATTAAGCTCCGCCACATCTTCTCCTGCGGCGGCTACTGCGGCTAACGCCGACACCGCTTTTTGGAAACTGTTCGCCTTGTCATTCTTAATTTGGTCGCACTCTCCGCTGGCACAAATCAGCTCTGTCCCGCAAAGCTGGGCGGTGCCACTTAAGCCCTTCTGGCATGAAAAGGTCGCCTGCTCTCGAAGACAAGAGCCGCTCACGGACTCCTGACACACCGTGCCAACTAACGTACAGGCTTTATTACTCATATATTGTTGGCAACTGCCGTTATCCGCGCTTTGTGAGACATAGGTGTCTTTATATGCCCAACAATCACTGTACAAGGTGAAACTTTTTCCCCCATACGTGACGGTCTTCGGCCCGCCTTTCTCCGTACACTGCGTTGCTATCTTCACCTCTTCGGATTTATCAAAGGGACACACTTCCGTCCAAATGATTTCGGGGTTGGCTTCCACATCATCGTATTCATACGTGAAGGTGACATTCACGTTAAAGCCGCCTCTATAATTGTTGCCATAGTATTTCGAAGTTTTGGTTAATAAGAACTTTTGCCCTAACGTCACCTCCTGATTGACCGCAAATGACGTGTGAATTTTTCCCACACCGTCATGGGTATAGTAACTACAGTGTTCATTCTCCCCGCCCGAGCAGTGACTCGACGCATAGGGTAACTTCACTATCGTGACCGGAAAGGTTTTTCCAAAAAACTGCATTTTTTCGTCTATTGAACTTCGACATGTCTGCGCACTGTCTCGTTCATCACAGTAATTGTAATTGTGGGGAATAAGCACTTGGTCAGAATCTAGTGACACCGAAATGAGCTTGCCCGCATCAGGCGAGGCAAAATCATGCCGATAGGCCGCGGGGCGCGCTTGCCTATTCAACTCTAGCCATACGGTTTTCGTCACTTTACGGGTCTTTTTCACGATTTTGGCATTGAGTTCAATTCGTGCGGTTCGCGTGCAAGCTAATTCCACCGCGGGTGTACGCTCACATTGATGACTGGTAAACTCCGTTTTATCGAGTGCCACTTCTTGGCAGAGCCCCGTGTCTCCACCCGTGATATCTTCGGCTTTATCCCGCATATCCAGCCCTCCTTTAATAAAGGGGGCATCCAAATCCAGCTTATCTTCTGGCTTATTTTTAATCACCTCCATGGTCAGCTGTCCCGCCTCATTACTGTGCAAGGCTTTGCTCCCCGCCTGCTCTAACCCACCACTTCCGCCCGACGTCACCCCGCCGTAATAGCCGCTTTCTGACGGGTTAGCGGTATAATTCGGGATAATGTCGGCAGGGTTCGTATTCTTTATGGTGTCAGTTCCTTTGTTTTTTATGCCGCTGGCAAATTCCGACCCCGCGTTATAATCCGAGTTCGCCAAACTAAGTGACAAAAAACCAATTCCACACACCGCAATTAATAACCGTTTCATTGCCGCGCCCTCGATGCCAACCAGTCACGGGCAACCTGATAACAATCGCCACTATTGGCAATCCGCTCAATGGCCGAGACCAAACGAATATTGCCGTACATCACATCAAAGCCTTGTTCACAGCGCACGACCAGTGCGGGCACTTGTGTAATGCCGTATTGGGCAAAGGTTTTTGGGTCGATTTGTACGCCCCCTTCCCCGCTATCTTTGGTTAATTCAAATACCGCCGTGGCGGTTTTGCGAAAGTCATTGTCAATCAAGCCATTAATCAAGGTGGGGATACCAAGCTGCGTGGCTTCAGGCACCATCTGTTTGAGCCCCGCTTCGGGAATAGAAAACGACACAAAGTAGACAAAGGGGCTTTCCTGCTCAGTTTGTGCTTTAGCCGCATCCGCGGCGTGTTGCTGCGCTTGCTGCTGTTTGGCCAATAAATTATCAATCCAGGCTTTATCCTTGGCGGAGATTTCAGGGGGCTTAACCCCCTCAGGCGGCAAGGACTGTTCGAGCAAGGCCGCGCTTTGGTCACGCAGCTGCTCTAAAAACTGTTGGTCATCCGTTAAGGCATAACCAACTGGCGCAAGCACCAAGCTTACGAATAAGAAGAAAACGGATTTCATGAAAGTACCTCGTGTTAGAGGAAAACGCAGTTACGTTTACGCCAGATGAGATAACCGAAGTTTTTATGACTGTTGGGTGAGGCGTGCCCCGTTTGCCAGCGCATCACCGAGCGACCAAAGGGATGACATTGCCCTGTATCCGGGTACATATTGACCATCTGATAGCGATAGCGGTCTTTCGGGATAATCGGGGACGGGTAGGTGTAACACACCTCCTGATTTTTCCCGACACTGTTCATCACCAAACCTTGCCGATGTAACTTAAACGCCATGCGCTCAGAAAGTAGAACCGAAGACGCTTGGGGGCTGAATTCATTACTGGTATACCCCGTAAACGGATACATACTGCCTTGAGAACCCGCACACCAAAAAAGCGCATTTAAGGGCTTACTGCCAATACTGGCAATCGCATCGGCGGCACACGCCCCTTGAGCAATGGGATTGGCAAATACAAACGCTTCAGGGGCAATAATCGACGACAACGAACTGTCGTTCCATAAAGGGTCTAACTCGGACAAATAAGCAATATCCATATCCCCTCGCTCTAAACAGCCTGCCGAAGTGATGATATTGAGCCAATAGGTCAGCGGGTATTTGTACCAATGCACATGGTAGAACGCCCCTTGGGTCGCGGGGTCATCCTGTGTGCCTTTACCCGCACCCATCTTGCCAACATTGATATTAAAGCCCCCTAAATTCACCATGCAATACGGTGAACGGGTCACATCCGTCAGGGCAAATGGCTCCCAATAGCCAATGGCGAGACCAATGCGATATAAAATCCCCATCGGGCAAATCTGGATAGGACTGGACGGGTTTTCTGTATCCGGCGCCACACCTGGAAATACAGGCACATTGCCAATGGTCATCGGGAACAAACAATCCCAGCAAATATCGGTGATCGGGTTAACAAAATTTCCCTCACATAACGCATCGGCTTTGGCTGGCGTTGTCACTGTTACATAACCCAGTACACACACACTCAATAGCCAACGGGTAAATTTATTCATCGCCCCTCCTGCATCGCGGCTGAGACGATTTTGAGTTTTTCACCTTCTTGTGTCACCTCTGCCGGAATGTACTGAAGCCCGAGTTGACGACTTAAACTGCCCCCTTGGTCAAAGAACACACGGGTATTCAGCGCCTGCGTGGCCTCCTTGATATTGCCGTTGGTTAATATGACTTTGTAGCGCAAGGTGG
This sequence comes from Providencia sp. PROV223, assembly GCF_028479245.1. Lineage (NCBI taxonomy): Bacteria > Pseudomonadati > Pseudomonadota > Gammaproteobacteria > Enterobacterales > Morganellaceae > Providencia > Providencia sp. PROV223. The sequence goes on along the minus strand of NZ_JAMPNG010000023.1, from coordinate 40,657 downwards.
CGGGTTGCTGCGCATTCATCCACGCGATTTGGCGCGGATCATCCGCATCTAAAAAATACAGGGTTTGCCCGAGTGCCACGTGACTCAGCGGGTTTATTTTGTCGCCTTGACGGGCAAACATCACACCATTGTGGTCAGCATAATCCCCTTGAACCGTAAACGTCGGGTCGTACCACAGCGTATGTGCTTCCGTATCGGGACTGAGCCAATCCACAGGCGGTGGACGCAGGGTATTTTCAATCACACGATCTTTAAAATCTTGCTGCATCTGCGCAATTTCCCCTGTACCCTCCATTTGTTTTAACCGCCCCTGGATAAAGTCCAACATGCTTTGCTCTTGAACGGGATTGACATCCCCCCATACACCGAGATCTTTGGCAGTAACAAGGCAGGGTAAACAGAACAATACCGCTAACGTAGACTGTCGAATTCGCTTCATCTACCCTCCCTTATTGCGCCATTTTGTCGGCGATCGCGGCTTGAATATCGACCGTGATATCTTCTGCGCCCATCACCACCGCAGGCGTGACTAAAATCAGGGCCTGATGCGTCTGTTGGTACTCCGATAAACTGTCACTGAGCGCCATTTGAAAACGGTGAGTGGCATCGGCGATTTGTTGCTCACTGAGCGGAGTTTCCGCATTAAACTGCATGGCCATTTGTTGTTGATATTGGTTAACCGTGCCCGTCATATCGAAAGTAACGGTAACAGGGGCAAGCCAACGCACCACGAACACCGAAATACTGAAGCTGAGTACCACCGCAATCACCATAAAAAAACTCATGGCCTTCAAGCAGGCTTTACGCCGACGGCTCGTGCCCCGTGCGGGCGTTTTTTGCGTGTTATCGACTAATGTCGTGTTTGACTCTGCCATTGGGATAAGGCCTCCATTTCTCTTGGGAATTTTTGTTGGGCTAACGCCAATAACGTGGCTTGCTGGGAAAGTCCCTGTGCTGCGGCATTTTCACGGAACTGGTAGTCTTTACCATCGGTGGAAAACAAAGTGCGACTGATGGGATCAATCAACAAGCGGTGATAAGACACTTGTCCTGCCACCCGTAACATAAAGGCACTGAAGTGCGCCTCTTTTGCCGAGGGGAAACCTTCCACAACGGTGCGTTCCAACACGTTGAACTGATCGGGGTTTTTCTGGTTATATTTACGGAACGCCTCCAAATTTTGGCGCAAGATAATTTTGTACGACGAATTACTCCATGCGGCTTTCGCGGCCACACTCGCATCCTCACCATCGAAATCCTCAATCCCTTGAGAAATAGTAATGTAGGCACCGCGGTACTTACGGGCAGTACGATAGCCCCCTTCAATAAAGTTACCGACAAAACTGTTTTCACTGTCGAGCAGTTTCCAACCTTCATCGATGATGGCCGCCTTTTTTATGTCCCGTGGCGATAGATACATGCGCTGTTCAATAAAGATCATCATGGAAAACATGACGGCAGCTAATAAGTCAGGTTTATTTTGTAGGCCGCCCATTTCCAGTACGGTAAACCGCACATTGTCATTAAGGGCAGGATTAGGGCTATTGAAATACTCCCCGTACAATCCTTTGGTGGTGTATTTCTGTAAGGAAACAACGATCTCGTGCATCTTATTGCGCACAGAGTCAGCGTCTTCAAAAACGCCATGCTCGAGTTGCCACGTTAAGTATTCTGAAATGTCATCGATCAGAACCTCATTACCCTGACGTTTGCTCGGTGCCGCCCCCTCCCACACGTCTTGAACCGCATTCAACAAGATAGATTTAGAGGTGTCATCCATGTCCCCTGACGGATTGGCCAGCACCAATAGCAAGTCGCGAATGCTCTCTGCCGCTTCTTTAATATTGACGACACCCGCAAACGGATTGAATTTAAGGTCGCGCGCATCAACGTAGACGCCCCCGACACTTTCACACAACCCTTTGTAGGATTCGCCCATATCCAAGACATAGGCCCAACCGCCACTATCGAGAATTTGTCGGATAATGGCTTGCACTAAGAAGGACTTACCGCCCCCCGAGGTGCCACACACCCCCATGTTGTAGTTATCGTTTCCCAGCCCCGAATCATCATCAAAGATATCGAGATAAGACAACTGGTTACGATATGAGGGGATAGGTAACCCACTACGACAAATGCGGTTATCAGCAACCACGGGTAACAAGTTGGCCACGTTAAAAGCATTAGCTCGCAGTGTGCCATTCGAGCGTTTCATATCGCCCCACAAGCCCTCTTGCATCACAAACGGAAACAACGCCATGTAATTACGCAATTGCATAAAACTCGGGGGGGATAGGGTCAACCCATTGCTATTAAAGGTATTCATGAGCGCCATTTCAGCATTCAGGGCTTTATCGTCATCATCTTCACAAAATAACGTAATACCATAACTGTATCGTGCGAGCGCCGATTGCCCTTTACTCAGCTGTTCTCGGATCTCGGTCCACTCTTTTGCCTGTTGCTTCACACCTGGCACCCAACTGGAGAACTTGGATTCTGCACGTTTATTAAAGGTGGCTGATTTGGTCATCGATTCGTTTTGGGTTCGGACTAAATCTTCGACTTCCAACGTCAACGTAATGGCAAACGGGCATGACACGGAAGCGGCAGGGTCGAGTAAATTGCTGAGATTATCGCCCCCTTGCCAGAGTGCAAACCGCTGCGGATTTTTGGCAAGACTGTAGTTAAGTATCCGCGTATGTGATTTTTTGCCCTTTTCATCTATTAAGCTCTGATGCATGGCTTCGGGTTTCAACTCCATAACGAACGAACGGTCAACACACTGCGCGTTGAGTTCTTCATACGGTTCGATTTCATCGGAGGGCTCGGCAATATTGTGATGGCGAAAATTCACCATTTCCCGCACCAACTTGATTAAGCCTTTATCATCCAATCGCTCCGAACCGATACTGGCGCCGAGGAGGGATTGCTGCACCACACTCAAGGTTTGATTCAAGTTTTGCAGCGTCAACGCATCCGCCCGTTTAACCGGTTCGGCATAGATGACAAACAGGCGATAGTTCCGCAATGTTAATGGCAAACCTTGCTTGTTGGCTAAACCATTCATCGCCCCGTTTTCATAGTAAGCGCGGGTAATGGCATTGAATTTTGATGCCAACTCCCCATCCCAGCTAAAGTCCCTAAGACCGTAATCCAACATGCCACTAATACATTTACTGCCGAGCAACAAAAAGGTGAGTGGCGTTTTACGTGGCAGTTTGTTGCGCAGGAAATAATCCAGTGCATCGACAATTTTATCGTTCGCACCAATCAAGGGGGCACATTCCAACACGAAGCCCGCTGTTTCTTTGTTAATAAAAAGCCCTGAATCAGCATCATAATAACGGTAGGGTAAGACGCTACTAAAGGAGGGATAGTCCATCTCTTCCAGTGCTTCATGGGCTTTGCGTGCCCCATCAGGTTGTTTCCAGTTAGAGAGGAGTCCTTTGAATAAACTCTCCATAAACGGGGATTCACCCGCATCTTTTGCATGGGGATTGCCGAGTTGCTTCAATTTTTGCAAGAAGCCACGTTTTTGGGTCATTGTAACTGCTCCTTCCACTGGCCCTCTTTCACAACAAAGGAGACGACGGCTGGTTGATAAAAGTTTTGCTCTTCATCAATCCACGGGGCTATCCATAACCGCGCGGTACTCGCGGGAAGTCGAACTGGGGGCGCCATACCAATATCGCCCCAACCCGACCACGTTTGGGTTGGCTGTGAAATGGGAGGTAATGAATTAGCCGGAACCGATTTTTTTATGGGCGCGGATGTTGTTTCAAATGCCCCCAACGCGTTCACTGTCTGTGAGGAAGCGCGATTATCCTGCACCACAGTCCGAACTGTTTGAGCCGGAGACGCAGTTGTTACAACAGGTATGGTAGGTGTTGCCAACGGCGCTAACCGCGGCAACTCAACTCGCTTTTGGGATGTGCCCTCCCCATTAGAAGGATGGTTCCACGTGATATTTTGCTGTGCTGCCTTTTGATTGGCTTCTTCCATCGTCATACAGCTGTCTTGCGCCGTGGCATTGCAATCAAAGGAATCTTTCATGCCCGCAGTACAACCAGCGAGCAGGGTTAATACGCCTAGAATGAGGAGCTTTTTCATAATTAAACCTTTTTGAATACGAAGTGGGTAAAAAGAAGAGAACGACAAGAAATATCGAATAAAAAACGTGAGTTAACTGAATTTAATGGCGAGTCCTACGGAAAAGAAAAACACATAAACACTAAGACATTTGATGATAAATAGGACCATTTTCTTGCGTGAAGGAAATCCGACTTTCCCTGAAATAAAGCTGGCTTTTCTATCGTCACCAATCATCAATACGACGATAATTGCACTGACGGAAACCAATATAGAAATATAGGGAATATCCCTGAATGACAAAGTAAAATAATCAACTAGGCATCCCATGAGGTTAATGACAACGATGCACAAATTAACTATCACAAAACAACGCATCACTTTAAATTGAAACAGTCGTTCCTCGAGGCTAGCCATAACACCCTCCAATGAAACAAAGTTAATTAACGGATAATCATGTACTTTTTGAGACAAATGAGTTTCTAGCAATTGTAGGAATTTGAATTTAAACGAAAGACGTTACTTGATGATTTTATACCAAAGTCTAAACCCGTGAAATTTAACACCACCAAGGCTTCCAATAGTTGGAGGGATCTCATATTCCAAGGATTCGATATTAATGATATCGGTTATATTATTTTCATTTAGCCATTGGTTCATTTCATCATTCATTAGCCGTCGATCACGCCTAACGCTTTTTAAATTAGAAATAATAACCCCATCTATCGTAAAATCTTTAAACTGTATATCCATTATTAATCCTGTTCATAATTTGAGAAAACGAACCCGAGGGTTGAAATAAATTCAATCCCTCTCTTCGCTTTGTGTATAAGTGCGAAACGCCTCTACAGAATGCCAAATCGCATAGGCAACGTCATCTTCAACCACCACAATGCCTTGATGAGCACAGCCTGCACAGGTAATTTTATCTTTTTCAAATAGGAAGTCTTCTGAGCCAAACTCTGTTTCGACAATACTATTTTCACTACCACAAACCACACAACGCCCCAACCAGTTAATCTTTAATTTGCGTTTCATAATCATTTCAATGACTAGCTAAAGATTCTTTCTGTTTAATAAATTCCGAATAACGGTAGGCACTCATTTCTATATATCCGTTTTCGCAGGACAACTTATATTTTTCATTATTAATTTCAACACGGTATTCTGGACAGGTTTTTAAAAAGGCCTTTCCTTCATCCATACTTTTCACATTAGCCACATAACCAATGAGTAGCGCTACGCCAAAACCAACAATTAAACCAAATATAAAATTACTGATAAACACCTCAAATTAGATTTATTTTTCACTTATACTCTCTTGGTAGACCTTAATCCCATAATCGTAATCTTCTTTAGAGACTTCAATTTGCATTTTTTCATCACCCAAGTAATAAATAACTTCCCCATCTCGTTCTATTGATTTGAAAATTTCAAGCTTTGAATATCGCTCACCATTTGGAATGTATTTTTCACGTACATCGCGGTTTGCCGAATAAACAAGCCAACCCAAAAAATCACCATATAAAAGAAAAGCCAAATATAGTTTATCTCCATAATCACATTACCTTTTTTTAAACTTTAAAAAACTATTAATCTCATTTTTTACTTATCAATATTATTTTTAATTTTTGCTATTAGTGCGATGAGTTTCGATTTTTCCGCATACCACTGACAATAAGAATGACCAAATCTTTCGATAAAACTGAGCGTATAAATACAGCACCGATAAAGCCTATACAAATGGTTAATAATATTATATCCATTCTGCCTCTTTATTTTATCACGCTGATATTATCTTTATCTGGAGTACGGGTATTTTCCTTATCATTGCTTAACTGGTAGGCTTCAATGGCTTCTTTGTAATCACTCACAGTGACATTTTCAATCACATCACCGCACTTGAGCTTATTGGTGTTTGACTGAAATAATCCATTATCGTTATTAGTTTCAATGAGTTGACATTTTGTTGAGTAATATTCACCTTTACTCACAACCTCTGACTTATCTTCTTCATTTAATATTGCAGCCCCGAAAATCACTGCAGCGATAAGTAAAATCATCAACGCAAATACAGATGTCGCTTCACTCGCTTTACTTGTCGCAACAATGATTAACCCTAAACATAAAATGACAACCACGAAGACAATGAATATTGTACTTAACATCACTAGCTTCCTTATCCCGTTATTTTATGGCTTCAAAATTACGATTATCGACAACACGAGGCACTTCTTTGTTAAGGATCTTGAGAAGTAACACCGAACGAGCCTCCCCGTCAGGTTCACTGTAAATCGCGCGCACACCTTGGAAGATACCGTCATAAATGACCACTTCATCCCCTTTTTGCGGTAACTGCTCACTCACCTCTTTCATAAAATTCGGCACCATCAGAGTCGCAATGATTTCATCGGGCACCACCACAGGCAATTTGCCAAAGCGTACAAAGTAGCTCACACCCCGCGTTGAGTTAATGGTCGAAAAATGGATCACTTCATAATCGAATTTCACAAACAAGTAGTTTGGAAACAGGGGTTCCATCACTTTGCGTCTCCGATTTCGCACCATTTTCTCCGCCTCATAACGCGGGGAAAAACTATTCACCCCTTGGCGTTCAAGATGTTCAATCGCTCGTAAATCTTGCCCTGTTTTGCAATACAATAAATACCATTTATCCATCTGTTTATTCACTTTTGTTGAGAGTCGTTATTTAAGATTTGAGTCACCCAGGTACTCAAACCGGTATAGATTGCGAGAAAAAGCAATCCATCCCAACTGATGTCGGCACACACCAATATCACCGCAGGTGAACTGATGAGCCCCATAAGAAGGACCGCTTTTAATCGCGTTTTAGTGTTGTTTTTTGTGGGTAGAGTTAACATAACTGCTCCTTAAGATTGCCCTGGTGTTGGCGATAAGGAGGCGTGAAAGACGTTATTGTTGTGTTGGGTATTGCGGGTAATTTGTGGATGGCACCGCATCCCCGAGTGAAATTTCTTGTAACGCTTGTTTCGTCACCGTAATGCCTTGATTGAGCGTTTGCTGAACAGGTTCGGCCACGGCATCCTTACTTTTCTTTTTGCGCATCTGTTCAATAAATTCCAATTGGAAGCCTTCTTGGAAAACGACAGTGATTTCAATTCCAGCACCAATCGGGATCACCGGATGATATTGTTCCGCACGTTTAATGAAGTATTCCGACAACATTTTTCCGGATTGTTGAACACCGCCACCGACTCCGCCTCGCATCACATCTGCCATCGTGGTCGTGCTACTAGCACCGATACCAACGGTTTCACTCCCCACTTTGGAAAAACCTGAGCCGACCGCTTCGATAAACCCGCCGCCAAAGGCATAACCGACTAACTCACCATTTCGAATGACCGGTTCTCCCTTAATCCCATTTTTCCCCATAAAGGAAACATGACCTTTAAAGGGCATATCAATCGTATGGCCAAACAGTTTACAAGACAGACGATCTGTACGAACGAGTCCGCGTTCACTGGAAATATCGCCATACACGCCCGCCGTCACCGCACACCCACTTAAGTCATACTCTTCATTGTTCGGCATAATCAGTTTACCCGTTAAGCGAAACTGCATAGGTGATGGATTACTGTTCCCCGTGACAGAAGCATTGGCATCCGCGCCTTCAATCACCATCGCTTTGGCAAAACTCCCTGACGGGATATAGGGTAAAGCGGGTAAGTTGTTATCCACCTTGTCCTCTTCATACTCGATAGTCATCGAATGCAAGCCTTGCTTTAATGCTGGATTTACATTGATTTGAGGTTGCCCGACGGGGTATTGCCCGCCTTGATAAAATGCTGTTGGCGGCGGGATAATCGGCTGGCTGGCTTGACCATTGGGTGTCGGTGTCGTGCCAACAGGCAGCGTTTGAGGTTGAGGTAAGGTATTGTCGCCATGGATCAACCCATTACTCACCTCATTCAGCTGGTCTTGCAACGTCGTTAAGTCTTTATCTTGTTGCTCAATTTTGTCGCGATACGCTTTATTTTCCTGCTCTAAACGTTCGATTCGGGCGTTCACGCTTTTCATCTGCTTGTCCACTTGTGATGCGGTGGATTGCAAATCCGCCATAGCCGCTTGCCCGACTTTACGGTCAAAGGTGGAAGAGACAACCCCCGTCATGTTCGGAACAGGCTTTTGTACCGTTTGTTTGGTCTTGGGTTTTGAGGGTTTGCTGAACCACCATGCAACCCCACCAATGGCACTGGCTCCTAACGCGACCATTAAAAAAACCACGAGTTGTTTACGACGCGTTTTCACATTTAAATTAGCCATGCGTCACCTCATTACTCACCGTTAACCACACGGTTGCGGTCGCACCCGGTAACACCTGTTCGCTATACGGCGAAATCAATACTGCCCTTACCCCCTGAGCATTAAACAATCGCTCAGTGATCGGTTTAGCGTTGGCCGTGGTATTACGCACCGCCAGTTTGTATACCCGAACTTCGCCGCCATTCCACATTTCATCCGTAGACACCACATACCCCGACGGTAATGACAAGGTTGGCGTAACGGTGACAGGTGCTTTAGCAAAACCTTGCGGGACTTCGCCGTTGAGTAATGCTTTATGCAGTCCAATCAGCATTTGGGGATAAGGTAACGAACGTTCCCACTGTTTGGCGGCTGGACGTTTCGCAGGGACTGACGACACCAACTGCAACACGCGACCATCCCGTTTTTGCGGAACCGCCACTACTGACACGGTCAAACCGCCTGCGGTACGGACATAAAAGGTAAACGGTTTGGTTTGCGTGGTCATCAATACTACCCCGCCACTGAGCTGCCCTGTTGCCCCTTTTTGGTTGCCATTGATAAACATGCCTTGCGCACTATCAATCGCGACAATCCGGTCGCCTGGCACCACCAACATATTTGGCTCACTGTTACTAAAGGCCACACGCACTTGCGAATCAGGTGAAACAGGAATTTGTACAGGTAAAGTTGCAGCGGGCTCCGCTAAACTGAAGGCAGAAAAGAGGCCCAAACTCAGGGCCAATAACGCCAGTTGACTTAACTTACTTTTTTTTCTTTTCATCGACTTGTACCTCAAAGCCCCCTATTGTCGTGAGCCCATTTGCGTACTTCAGAGTTAATCGTAACGTCACCCGTTCAGGTAGCGATTTACGGTTGCCAATCCACGTTTGAATATCACCGTGAATATCGACAATGCCAGAATTGGGATACACATCCATTCCGGACAAATAAAAGGCACTGGTGACATTGTTTTCAATGATTTGTTTCGCTTCTTCAGCCAAAATCTCTTGCATCTGCGGTCGCTGACTATTATCAAAAAATCGTAATAAGGCTTTGTGATTAGCTTTAACCGATTCTGGTGATACGTTGTAACGTAAGAAAATCAACGACTGTGCGGTTTGTTCGAGGTAGTTGGCATCCGCATGCGAACGACTTAGGGTAAACGGGGTTTCAAAGAACTGCGGGATATAGGTCATTTCACGGCTATCAATTAAAGTGGCAATATTCGACCACGCCAGAATATTCCCTGTAATGCTTCCTCCTAATAAGCAAACTAATATAATGAAAATGAGTGATGTGAATTTGTGGGCAGATTTGGCTGCGCTCAGTTTCACCGTGACCTCCTGTTATTTTAACCAGAGCCTGAACGCGGAGTCGGGAAGTCGTTTGTACATTCCCTGAAAACAGAAGGAAGGCAAATACCAGTAACACGCATTAATCAGCCAATCTGTTCCCCTCCCTTTTTTGAAATACCTCAGTGCAAACCAGAGCAAAGCGCCAACGACAACCCCTGCAATATATTGCTTGTCCATGACTCCCCAACATAACGGGAGGGCAATGGCACAGGTTTCATCGAGCGGTAAGCCGATTGGACGACTTTGCTCCGTCAGCGTCTGAGGAAAGATGAATCGCTTAGCGCGCTCTTCTTCCATTACGCTGTTCCTTCAATACCAATAACGTCTCTTATGGTGTCACGCCTGGTGCACGGGCACGGATAATGGCAAAGATAATACCGGTGATCACAAAGAACACAGGGATTAACACGAATGTCGCTGGGTTGTGATTACGTAAATACATTAAGAAGACCAGTACCACTTCCGCTAACATGAAGTAATAAATCAGGGTTGAATCTTCCCCGAAGCTCGCTTCGGCATCTTCACGACCCGCAGCCATTAAGTCATCTGCCGCCATCGCCCCTTTAGAGACTAAAAATGCCATCATCGGTAAACCAATTAAACGAAATAAGATTTTCCCAAGTTTAAAGTTCACTGCATCAATAGCACGTTTAAATAATCCCTTCTTACGTGCTGGGGTATTTTCAATAGTAAGTTGTGACATAGCTATTTCCTTGTTAATAGTTGTTTCATTATTTTCAAAATAAACTCTTAAAGAGTATTTAATGACAATTGAGCCTTTAGCTCGCTTTATTCCCGACTTAATTAATGAATCAATAACACTTAATATAAGTAAGAAACAAAGCGTGATAAAAGTATTCTAAATTGAATGCGCTACCGCCCCAGCCCGACAAATCCATTTTTAAATGGCAAAGTCTACCCGCTGTCTTTTTATTTAACAGTTTATATAATAACGAAATTAAATTAGGCTGAGATTATTTCCCAATAATTTTCATCTATTTTATCAATGTGTTTTAAACTATGAGCAAGACGTATTCTAATTTCTTCTCTTTTAGTTCTTCCTGATAATTCAGTTGCCTTAACCAACCATTCCTCTGCCACTAAACTAATATCCACACTAATTTTTTTATGTTTATTTGCATTCATATCCTTACCCATCCCTTTGGACTGAATTTATATTACACAAATAAAAATCAATGTCTTGGGACAGCTGTCCCAAATAAAGGGGGGTGATTGTGATAGCATTCACAAAAACAACCCCAAAAAGATAATAACTTCAAATATTAATGATAATAAAGTTTATTAAACTATATTTATCTAAATTAAAATCTTTTCATCTTTCCCTAAGCTAAAGTTGATAAGTTCGACTGTATTTTTATCAACATAGTTGCACCAACCATATTTACGAGCGACGACACGAAGATTTTTTTGATTTAAAACCCCAGAATTGGTATAGAACTTACCTAATGAATTTTCGACCTGTTTTTTATTTAATTGGCTAAATTCAGCAATCCACCTAATAGATTTCCCTGTTAAATAAAACCAAATAATATGCCATGATATTTTTTCCTCTTTTTTGGCAACGTTATTCAACGTTAATGAAAGAGGATTAATATTATAATAGTTATCAATTGGGAATCCATCATCAACAAAAAAATCATCGATAACATTAATTGAGTTCAAAATAGACTCATAACTAAATAAATCACTAAATTTTTTGAAACTTGTTATTGTATAATTATTGTTATTAAACTTTATTAGTTTAATACTGACGTAAAAAAGATAATATAAATCTGCCTTGATCTTATATGCAAAAAAAACAAACTTATTTCTTTTTTGAGTGAGGACCGATTTTTCCAAAGCTTCTAATTTCTTCAGTTTGGGAAAATCATTTAAAAAGACAGGAGAATGTGATGGAATGTTAACCATTTTACAGAAACTATCACTAACTTGAGTGATATTATGTTTCTCATTACGGATATAAAAGAGACTTTTATCATTAAATTGATGAATGATATCAAAAATTGCTTGAGATCCACTTTGCGGATCAATATTATTGAAGGTAGTCATTTAACCGTCCTTAACTGTGGGGTTATTTGATTAGCCCAATAATCGAGTTGCTGCTCGATTATTGGGTGATTCTATTTAATTCAAATATACCATATTAGCAATAATTGAATCAATTAATATATTTTCATTCTGCTAAATAAATATGATTTTCACTCTCTATTAGATTAGATATATCAAAATATAAGTAAATTTTTTTGTTCATCAATTTTCTCAAAAAAAATTTCTACTTCTCTAATCGCTTTCAGGAAAATATTCATCTAACATGGATTTTGTTCTATTTTTAAAATCTTCAATATATTCTCGATAGTTGTATCGATTGTCTTCTTTGATTTCTGTTAAATCAAACATCATCTTGAATAAAATCTGTATACACTGCCGTGATTTAGTTACTTCTTCTAATATTTGTTTTTTATAACGTTCCTCTAGGGATAAACCATCATCCCCTTCTTTGTCTTTCTCTAAATTTTCAACAACCCGCAATCCGATATCCAGTAGCTCAGAGCCAACACTGGAAATGTTTGCATCAGCGCCATCCGCTTTTCGTTTATCCACAATATTACGAATTCCATCTAATGTTTTTTGCTTCATATATATATGTTGACGTGGCATTCTTTTATTTCCTTAGTTTTTACTAGCCGCTATTTGTGGGCTGTGGTCAATTAACATACAGCCCACAAATAGCCCACATAATACAATCATAAAAAATAAATCACATATAAACAGTATATTACAATAGCCCACCATTAGCCCACTATTTTTAGGTGAAAAATTTATTTATTTGATATCATTAACAAAACACACAAAGTGCATCCCTTTAGCCCATTTATAGACGCTATTAGTGGGCTATCAATGGGCTTTGCATGATTATTTTTAAAAATTTAACTTATTTATTTTTAATTAACACCATGATTTAAAAATAAATTCTTGCAAAATGAAATTTTGCGTGGGGTGTGATATCTTTCTTTCAGAGGAGCGTATTTATTGCTCCTCCTTTATTTTGGCTTGCATTTAAATAGTGCTTTATTTTTTAATAAAAATGGGCGATTCTGAGTTAAAGAAATTCGTTATTTAATGGATTTTTATATGCGAATGATCTGTATTCTCATTGCGTTAGTTTTTTCGCCTTTTTCATTTTCGTTCGATTGCTATGATAAAGCAGGAAAAGATTATAAAATTGACCCTGATTTATTACGCGCGGTTGCGTTTCGTGAAAGCTCATTCCAACCTAATGCAATTAATCAAGCGTCAACCACTCGATACGCTATCGGGTTAATGCAAATTCATTCGCAAAACTTTAATGAATTAGCGCAGTATGGCATTACCGAAAATCATTTAAGGCAAGACCCATGCATGAATATTTATACGGGGGCATTTTATTTGGCAAAGTTTATTCGAATACAAGGGGATATCTGGAAAGGGGTTGGCGCATATAATGCAGGATTAAAAAAATCCGAGGTTCAAGAGAAAAAAAGAAATCAATACGCACTTGAGGTCTATCACATTTATCTCAAGATTAAACAAAATAACTAAATTTAACCCTTTCATTTTCTCTTTTTAACATTATAATCAATTTCAATATTAAGTAATGCATGTGGCTTAGTATTAAACGAGAAACGCGCCTTTTGGCGCGTTTTCTTTAATAACTCGTTTTCCTTAGAACGCGATTAATTTCTCCGCCGATGCCATCATTTCCAATAATATGTTCGCGTCCAATTTTATATAGCTTACCTTGATGATAATTTTCAACCGTCATTAGCGTGGTATCAAAATCATAAGACTCGCCATATTTTTCAATCAATGATTTGATTGCCAATTCGATTATTTCATCACTGTAATGACGATTCGTAAAAACATAATCGGCACCACCATAAACTATATTAAATGGTGAACTTTCATTGTAAGAATAATCAGTATAGCAATCGAACCGTGACGTTTTATATTTTTTAACAATCGAGTCGACTTCATCCACTGTTGGGCCATCTGTCCATGATACATAATAAGAACTGTAATATTGTTTACGAACTGAAAATTTAGTTTTTGGAAAATGTTTTTTTAATTCAGCACGGATATTTTTACCGACTATTTTTACTTTATTGTCTAAATTATCGGTTATCTGAGTTAAGTATGAATATTGACTATTGTTTTTTTGAAATTCGACACCTTGATTAAATTCAGTTAGCTTTTTTTCTTCCTCGGCTTTTTCCGTTTGTTCGAATTCTTCTGACTGTTTAATTAATGATTCAATTGTTTCACTATCAACAAATTCATTTTTAACTTCCCACTGGATCCCCCCTCTTAGAATAGATTCCGGTAAGCGATTCGATTTATCACCATTGTAAAATACAATATCAAATTCTGCATTTCCCCCACTCACCATAACATTACATAGATTCGTCACTGTATCTGGTTTTTGTTCTCCATGAATTTGGGTGATCACGCCCAAACCATGATTATATAAGTTCGTATAAACAACCTGCCCGACTGATAATAATGTTTGCTGTTCCATAATTTTTATCTCTTTAATTAATGAAGGTTAATTAAGCGCAAGCTAGAGACTTGCGCAGGATTTAATTAATCAATCGCATTCAATATCTTTGTTTGTGATTCAGGGGGTAATGTGAAAATAAAATCCCGTAATTGGTGAAAATAAGCAGAAATACGTGCACATTCTTCCGTGTGCCCTTTTTCATAAGTGACGAATGAAAAATGACTTAACATCATTAAGGTAACAATGATCCCCGCTTCTTGGGCGCTAACATCGTCCATAAAGCCGTTTGGTGAGGTGAGCATATAGCCTTTTGTCGGTTGCAAATAAAAACCGTTATTCGACAACGTATAAAAATCCCAATAGCCGCCGTTATAGGCTACGGCGTTCCGAGTCATCCAGTGATAGATTGCATTTTCAAAGGCAATACAGTACCGCCCTAATTTTGAAGGTAAAAATTTTAAACGAGCTTGAGCATTCTTCACCTCAATAGCCGTGATAACGATTTGGTCTTTTCCATTTCTTTCGTTAGATTCTTGAGCTGCAAGGTTTTGTTGTTGCGTCATTTTAGTGCCTCCTTTGGGTTAATGATTTCTTTCGTTGAGTTCCTTCGCTGCAAAGGGCGTGCATAGACGAAACGAGGAAGGAAGCAAGGGCGGAGGCAAAATTGTTGGTAAGCGCAGCGACAAGAATTATGCTGGAGTGCACTTTACGCTTGCTGGATGACGAGTTGAGTCTATGTTTAAGCCCGAGCGGAGGGGCTTGGCGAAAGATTAACAACACAGTGGCTGAAAATGACGCAACCGCGACTTGCGGCGAGAGAATCGAACCGCAAGGCGTCCTTTGAGCTTAACAACGTTAAGCGGTTTATCAGGGGCAGCTCCCGCAGGGAGCTTGCATCCCTGTCCTTTGCGCCACGCGTCAGCGTAAAAAGGCGCAGGGGTTGACGTTGTCGGATTGAGCCTGGCTCGATGCCAGGATTAAGCCGATGCGCAAAAAAGGGGAATAAATCCCCTTGAAATAACGTGAATTAGGCTGTTAAAAAGGATTTAAAGCGAAATGAATTTAACATTAACATCGGGGTATATAGCGTTTGACGAACGTCCAGCGTTAAACTGTTACCAATATTCACAATGGCGGGTATCCCCAATAATGCCAGTTGGACGTAGCACATTCGGGCGGCAACCTCATCAATATCGGTACACACTGCGATCATGCGCATTTGCGGATTAACGCCTTGTTGTAACACAGAATTGGCACAGGCAATCACCATTCCGCCCGCCCCGCACGTTGGCTCGGACACGCTGATATAGCCATTTTTTTCAATTATCGTGCTGCAATCACCGATGATAAGATTTGCCATTAGCTGGCTGATATGAAATGGGGTAAAAAATTGCCCCCATGCCCCTTCACCTAACTCAAGGGACATAAACACCGCACCTAAAAAATCGGTGGCTTGCTGGTCTAAGGCGTTAACACAAAGGGCTAATAGTTTCGAAAACGCATCCAAATCAGCGCTTTCATAACGCGCAATCACCTTAAAATAGGTTTGTTCCAATTCTTCGCATTTTTTTACACTGTTTTCTAATGAAATCACGGCAACATGAATAAAATCCCGAAACACATCTAAACGACTGTGATAACGTGCCGTTTGATTAAATAATTGAATAAACTCGGTGTGAAAATCGCGCTTTGACTTGGTGTGAACCATTGTTAGGGTTGCTTTTTCGACTGTTTTGTCTGTCTTTGTGTCTATCTTATTAGGTGAGCCTGAAATGATAGGACTGGGGGTTTTTACAGGTTGGCTTAAATCTACATCAAAAAAACTCAATTGTGACATATCGACGCTCCAAAACTGCCCCTGAAAAGGGGCAGTGAGTTAACTTAAATCCACGATTTACGCAGTTCCAAACAACGCAAGAGTTGCCCTAAACAATGGTTATTCATTGCAGGGATGCGAACGGGCTGTTTGCGTTTAAGCTGTTTGTCGATATGTCGCGCCATTGCCCGATAGGTAGGCTCAATATCACTAATCGCGATATCGTGACGCATGACCCGACGTTTTGACGCGACGGGCATTTTGGGCTTTACAGGATTGGCAGCGTATGCCATGATTGTTGAGTTCATCGGAGTTTCTCCTTTGAGTTGATGATTGCCTTGAGTTCTTTCGCAAAAATTTCATCAAGGCACGGATTAAGCAGGCGAAAGCCTGCTTTTTTCATTGTTGCGCCAGTAATCCAGCACAACGCACACGCGAAATAATTTGCGCATGGGATAACGTTAATACATCCCGAAACGTAAAATAACGTCCGTCCACTTTGACAAAAATGTCAGTCACGTTCCCCATGACCATTTCTTGCAACTTAAATGATTCTGTATTGTTATTGCCTTGCCAATCCAACGGGGGCATAACGGATAACGCATCCATAAATTGCATTAAGGTGATTTCTGTCGGGGCAGTTTTAGCCGCTTGTTCACGCCCTACCCAATACATTAATTCTGCGCTTTGGGTTTCTTGGTAACTGTCTGTTTCGTATTGCTCTAATGCGTGATACATACTCTTTCTCCTTTTATGATTTAGTGGTTGGTTCAATATCGAACAGGCTCGATATTGAATAGCGCGTTAATGTTTCGCGCTATTCAATAGGTCGCTTTAACGGTATTGGCGAACCTGTTTTTTAAACGGTTTAAGGTGATTGGCGCTTTCAATTTCGGGGTAAGTTAAATCAGCGTTTTTTGTTCCATCGGTTAAGACATAGTGGTAATTCATGTTCATTTTTTCCGCGAATTTCGTTTTTTTCAGAAAAGTGAAGAATTCGGCAATGGAGTTAAAGTGATAAACTTCATCCGCTTGCCCTGTCACATTTTTCTTATAGGTTTCTGCAATAAAAACTCGATAATTCATGTTGATACTCCTTGTTTTTGGCTTTTAACTCATCTTTCTGGAGGTTTTGGCGTGGCGGTGTTGACGTTCACCGATGGCCTCGTAGTTCTCTTTGAAAGTGTTAATTCATCTTACTGTCAGTTCAGTCGCGGCAAGGGCGTGCATAGCTGAGACGAGGAAGGAAGCAAGGGCGGAAGCAAAATTGTTGGAAAGCGCAGCGACAAGAATTTTGCTGGAGTGCACTTTACGCTTGCTGGATGACGAGTTGAGGCTATGTTTAAGCCCTAGCGAATGGGCTGATAGTAAGAAAATAACCGTCGTGTGAGGAGGTAATCGGCCGACACGCAACGCGTGGCGTCCTTAACGGCCGTGCGAAGCTCGAAATGCCGTGCAGTTAGGTTTCGCTTGCTATCAGAAGGACAGAGACGCTTGCGGCTCTGCGGAAACCCATTCGTAAAACGAATGGCGTTGGAGTGCAGGCGACAGCTCGAAGAAATCGAGCTGCCGTAGGAACCCATAAGACGTGACTTTATTTTTTTGATGAATGAGCTTCAATTCAAACTTATGATTAAAATTCTGTATCTCATTGTTTTACGAATATAAACCTACTGTACTTAATCGCCACCTCAATGAAACCACATTATTTTTATATCAAAATCCACTATTTTCACACTTAGCGGCTAACTTGCGATCACCCGTATTCAAGAGATCAAGGGCTGGTCGGGGTTACCCGAACAGCCCTTGACTATTCTTACTCTTCAAAGACTTTTAACGCGCGATGACACAGTTCAATATGGACGTTTTCAAACTCACACTACCCATCTTAAAAGATCACAAGACACGTGGCTAAAAATGCTCCGTTAATATCCTGACTGACGGGATAATAATAGGTCTCATACCCTTCTCTGGACACCGTTTTGTAATAACCTACGTTGATATCTTCACAGGCTAACCACGTGACGCGGTCACTCTCAGCGATTTCATTCGCGGCAATCGCTGAATTAATGACGGTTTCTTTCGTGTGCTCACCCCGCATCATTAACACCAAACTGTCTTCAGTTTCGAGTAACACCACATTCCATTCATTCATCGTCAACGCCCTTTAAACGGGTTAATTTATTGGGAATAGTATAATTATCCAGTAATTGCTCACCATATGATCGGGTATCGATATCCTCATTGAAATCTAAGAGAGCCGACCACAACGGTGCAAAATCAAGGTATTTTCTCAAGTTTAAATTGTTAAATCGCGTCGTCCAGTTTACAAGCAATTCAATCAAATCATACTCTTCAATCCCATCATGATTAAACCGGTTGTACCACGATTTAAACTCACTGGGGGTAATAAAGGCTAACTCAATTTCGGCTTGAGCTAGTCGATTTTGATACCGTTGCTCGGCTTTAATTTGCGCTTTTTGTCGGGCACGGCTCACGACATGCACTTGAGACTGAATTTTTCGCCCCTGCCGTTCGCAGTCGCGGTAATCCAGCTCAGGAAAAAAATCTCGGACATGATGATCACACAGCGGCAACGGACAAATATAACCACGTGACTGAATAAACGTATCAAGGGCGGCAAGATAGCGATTTTTTGATGGCATTTCACGTTTATCTTCAAAGGCTAATACCAACGTAGAGTGCAAGTCTTTTGCGGTTATTGCCCCTTTATTCCCCGTAAAAAATCGAATTAACGCACACGCATACGGATACCGTTTTTGATATTGTCCTTTTTGCATTTTATCTTCGACAAAGAGGATGGCTTTTGCAGCGGCATATTGACGGTCATTAAAGGGAACAAGGGCTAAATGGTTTGGAATGGTTGTCATGATTATTCACACTGCCCTTTCGGGCAGTGTCTCCCATCTTATTATTGCGCGTTATCGGAGTGGTGAGTGTCGGCTTTTACATCGAGAAAACAGCTAGGCAGCCAATGTGTGTCTTTGAGGGTATTTTCAGCTAATTCCGCGGCCTCCCCTTTCTTTATTTTGACGGCTTCAAGGGCTTTATCTGATGCGCCTGCCTCTGCTAAACAATCACTGATTTGGTCTTTACTGATGCGCCCAAAGAAGTTGGCTTTGGTTGGCTGCCACCACTGGCGGAAATCGAAGGCAATCGCGTGTTCAATGGGGCGCAGGGCTTTAGCTAACGTGTTATCGTGCGGAGCATGATGGTTTACTTCACTTAAAGTTTGCGCGGAACAAAACGCCAGTAATGCGACTAGATCCGCTTGCTCCCATGACAACAACCATGAGAAATCCGCTTGCCACCCATCGGGGAGACGGGCAGACCATGACTCAAATTGCGTATTGAGTAATTGCAATGCTTCACTGTCTTGGGCAGTCGGGGCATTTTTGAGTAACTCCTCCTGAGAGAGCGAGAATTTAATGTTAAATGCAGTTTTGGCATACGGTGAACCAAACACCTGAATACACGCACCGTGAACCAAAATCGCCAGTGCCACGATCGGATGCTGAGTCAGTGCTGCTTGAACTGCCAAGGTGCGCTCAGAAGAGAGACTTTTGCACAAGGCTGCACTGTAGGTAGAAACCGTCTCAACTTGAGTCGTTGATTGCTCACTCACACTTTCAGTTTTGCTTTCCTCTTCACTGCACTGTGGCTCTTGCTGTGCTAAGTCAATGACGCCACGGATGACACACGGTTCTCCATCACGGTCAAGGTAGACCACTACGCCTTTTGTTGCTTTTCCATCGGCTGTCCACGCTTGATTTTTGGTACGGTCTTTAATGCCTTCAATTTGATTTTCGCAATCATTCACGGCTTGCCAAAGGTCGATTTGCTCATGATATTCCTCTGCATTTAATGCTTGCTCCCGTAAATCTGCTTCACAAGCACGCAATTCAGCCAGTAAATCCGCAAATTCAGGGGGAATGACCACCTCGGACACATGACTAAGAGACAAAGTTTCCCCGTCATTACCGTAAAAGCTCGGACGCTCTAAACGGGCAATACCGAACTGCCAGCCCTCAATATCCGCTAACAGTTCTGCACAGACAGTGAGTTTATCGAGTGCCAATTTTTCTAATAGTGGGGCGTTTTCAATAAATCCTGCTTCGGTAAAGAGGTCAATTTCAAGGGTTCCTCCTGCTTGCTCGTAGGCATCCAACCCAACAAACTTCACCAGTCGATTATTTTCGACGGGGGTTTTGGTTTCTTCAACCGCTTCACGTAAGTAACGTGGCTCTTTTTTCCACCCAATGGCATTGTTCCATACCATGACTTGGCGGTCGTGGTCAGGGATTCCAGCTAACGCTTGTAGTTGATCTAAGGTGATATTGTCCGCATCCAATTCAGCTAATAGCTCGGGAGCCATATTGGCCAAGCGTAGGCATTTTTTCACGTGGTGAGTGCTGAATCCCAATAAGTCACCAATTTCAGACGCATTCTTACCTGTTTTTTGTAGCTCGATAAAAGCATGAAGTTGGTCGGCTGGATGCATGGCTTCACGTTGGCTGTTCTCCGTCAGGGAAATAATCAGCGCATCGGACTCCGAGACCACTTTGACAGGCACAGGGAAACTCGAGGCTAAATGCCCTTTTGTCACTAACTGTTGTAACGCCAGTAAACGACGTTGACCCGCTGCTACGCCGTAGACGTCATTGTCCATCGGGTAAACCACCAAGTTTTGTAATACGCCCACCGCTTGAATACTGTCTGCCAGTTCTGACAAGGCTTTTGCATCGATTGGGCGTTTACGGACATTGAGTTCACTCTGTACTAATGCCGATAACGGCAACACATGTGCTTCCATGCTGTCTAATGCCTGATAAATCGCGTCGGCCTGTGCGGATTTTGTGCCTTTTTTTGCTTTACGTTGTTTTGGGTTAATGATAGTTTCTAATGTAGACATAATTGATACCTCTATTGTTTTTAATGTGTCTTTGCTAAGAGAGTGACAAGGCTCTCTTAGCACCTAAGATGCCTGAATGAGTTCAGGACGCAGATAGTACATGTTGTTTAAATTGTCACTAAAGCCAATCGGATAGCCCTCTTTCATAAAAACACTCTTAGAATCGAATGCATCACTGTGCAGTGTGATTTCTTCATCGTATAACTCAGGTGAAATATCCCCCTCGAACAAATCCAACAGACGAGTTAATGGCGCGATGTAATGCAATAAATCCTCTTTCTGGTCATGAGTCAGTGGGGTTTTACCCCTTCTTTCGTTAGATTCTGGAGCTGCAAGGTTTTGATGTGATGACATTTTTGAATCCTCCACCGTGTTAATGATTTCTTTCGTTGAGTTCCTCCGCTGCAAAGGCCGTACATAGCCGAGACGAGGAAGGAAGCAAGGGCGGAGACAAAATTGTTGGAAAGCGCAGCGACAAGAATTTTGGTGGAGTACACTTTACGCTTGCTGTATGACGAGACGATGCTATGTTTAGGCCAAGCGGTGGGGCACAACGAACGATTAACGACACAGGCGATGAAAATGGCAGCACCCGACTTGCAGCGAGAGAAGCGAACGGCAAGTCGCCATTAGCGCTTAGCGCAGCTAAGCAGTGAACCAGGGGCGGTCCCGCAGGGAGCTGCACCCCTGCCCTTTGCGCCACGTTGAAAACGTTAAAAGGCGCAGTGGTTGACGTTAAGCCCGTTATCCACATTGTCCACATGAGGTGAACCAGTGAGGACAGCCTTCAAAAGCTGGCCTCACGAAAGTGTACGGGGAACCTGCACCGATTGTGTGTCAAAGTGGGTAACGGGTGTTCGAATTAAGCTTGGCTCAATGCCTGGCTTAATTCTTAGGGGATGCGTGAAGGAAAGATAGCTAAAGGAACATTATTCGCATGGCACTTCGAGCAACGGGCGACCAACACAATAAGCGATATACACGGTTCCTTGCTCATCTGTCGATCTTGCGCAATCATAACCAAGTTTATGAGCTAGAATGCCTTGATATTGTTGAATAGCCCAGGATGCTTCACCATCATCATCATAAGAATGGCTGTAATTAAAATCATTGTCCCACACGCTAATAGACTCATCTAATAATTGTGCTATCACATCATCATCAACGTCTAATAGTCCTAAGTCTTTTCTCACTTGTTGAAAGACTTCTTGCACTGCCTTTTCATCAACGTCGTGTCGATAAAAAAATGACTTAGTATCAATGATATTATCGACTTCGATATTGTATTGATAATTACAAGCCGATAGATTGTATTCGTTTCCCTCATTACCAAAGCACAGACAGCCTTTTAAAAAGCGTACATCCATGTCCTTTGTTACCTCAGTAATTTTATTGAAGCTCGCATGAGTGATGATCATCAAAAATTTCCTTACAATGAGATTGTCGGGTTTCTAACACCACAAGCAGCAGCATATTTGATAATATTTCTGATACTCGCGTTATCGACATTGGATTCCATGCGCGTGACTGTAGAGGGATTAACACCCAGTTTTTTGGCTAATTCCGCTTTAGTCAAACCTGCATTTGTGCGCCATTCTGTCAGTAGAGCTTGGAGTTTTTCTTTTTGTAGTTCTTCCTCATAAGCGGCTTTATATTCTGGGTTTTTCATCCATTCATTGTGCAATTCATTATGCGTTTTCATTATTCAGTATCTCCTGTAGTCTCGCTTTAGCTATCTCAAACTCTGTTTTTGGCGTTTTTTGAGATTTTTTTATAAAAATCCGCAACATGTAAATCGTTTTTCCTTTATGGTATACCCAAATTCCTCGTGCAATATCATTCCCCATTGTTCTGAGTTCAAATAGCCCATCCCCTAGGGGTTTTGTGTCGGGCTCTCTTAATATATGTGGATTGATTTCCATTTTTTGTACAATACGGTCATACTTAACCTTTATCTTAATCGGTAAGTCATTAGCTTCTTTTTCTGCTTCTTCGTGGTATCTGACAGTATACATTTCCAACCCCCTATATATTGCATTGTACTGCAATTTGCATTTTAATGCAATTTTTAAGGTGTAAAAAAAGCCACTTTAATTTTCGTGGCTTCATTACTCATTGGGTATTTTTCAGCGTATTAGTTTTGGCATCCATGACAACTTGATTTAAGTAATCCGCCATTTTTTGGCTTTCACCTTCGCTGTAGTTTGGCCATGGTACAAAAGGCTTACTTGAGAGGCCATTTAAAACAAAAAACTCAGGGCAGCGCCATTTTAGGGGGTGACGTTCTCCCTCGATGAAATTAACGAATACTAATGGTTTGGCCTTACTATCAACGAGTTAAGTTTAGACAATTCAACTATACGCAGATTTATCACAATAACAGTCCCAAAAAAACGGCCAAAGCACTTAAATAGTGTGGCTCATTCTGAAAGAATGAGGCCCTAATCTGAATTAATTTTGCGGGCATTATCCCCATTTTCAGGGGATAACTGCCACTTTTAGTGGGGATAATTACTGTAATTGTCTGATTATTCAATCAAACAATTGAGTGGGCGTTTTTTAATCACACTAACACTTTGCAATGGGAATATCTGAAAATTTTGTTGTCCATTGGGGAGATAAAAACTGCTGCTTCATTTTCCATGGCATTACCTGGGACTGGATACCTTGGCCCGCAAACCAAATGGTTCCTTTATCTTGGTTGATTAGGTCGATAGTATGCATTAACGCTTCACTGTTTTTATACGATTGATGGTTTTCAAATAAATTCAGTTGTACTTGCCCTGAAGGGGAAAATTCACTGAGCATAATGCCGCTTTTACTGTACTTCACATTAGGCTGCCACAATCTTTCTAGCAAAGTTACTGCTGCGTGTATGATATCCCGGCTATCTTGAGTAGGATAAACCAGTGCCTGTGTTTCATGTCCATGATAAAACGGTTGTTGAGTAGCAAAGTAACTACTTTCAACCCATAAAGACACCATCCTGCAATACTGCTTTTCTTCGCGTAATTTTTCGGCAGCTCGTTCAGCAAATGCACAGACAGATTCACGTAATAAATGATAGTCCGTAATTTTGTCACCAAAGGAACGTGAGCAAATGATTTGTTTTTTAGGTGGGGCAATTTCTTCAAGCTGAAGACACGATTCTCCATTCAGCTCTCTTACTGTCCTTTCGAGTACCACGGAATACAGTTTGCGTGCTTCATGGGTAGGTAAACGGCTTAAATCTAGTGCCGTTTTAATCCCGCATTGGTTAAGCTTCAGTGCCAGTTTTCGCCCTATTCCCCACACATCACCTACGGCCGTCAATGCCATGAGTTTTTTTTGTCGGCTGGGACAACTAAGGTCAACAACACCCTCGGTTTTTTTCCATGTTTTAGCGGCATGGTTAGCGAGCTTAGCCAACGTTTTTGTGGTTGAAATCCCAACCCCAACAGGTAAATGCGCGCGCTTCAAAACTTCATCTTTGAGTTTATGGCCAAGTTCATGCCAGGAATAAATCCCCTCCATTCCTGATAAATTACAGAAACACTCGTCTATGCTGTAAACCTCAACTTGGGGCACTAAACTCGAAACTACTGTGACAAACCGATTACTAAAATCGGCATACAAGGGATAATTTGAAGAAAATACAGCGATTTGCTTTTGTTTGATTATCGACTTAATTTCAAAATACGGTGCCCCCATGCGGATATAGGGTTTAGCAGATGCCGAACGCGCAATAACACATCCGTCGTTATTTGAAAGACAAATAATCGGTCTACCTTTCAGGTCGGGCCGGAATACGGTTTCGCAAGAGGCATACATAGAGTTGACATCGATAAGCGCAAACATGTTATTTACCGACAAGTATGCACCGCATAACGAACGATACCGAAGATTTGGATATCCATATCTTCAGTGATTAATAGTGTTTCAAATGCTTGATTGGCAGGAATGAGCGCCCGCACAGGATGTATTTGTAAGTATTTACAAGTGAACTCCCCGTTATACTCTGCGACAACGATATCCCCCTGTTTTGGGGTGAGATGGCTTTCTACTACAAGTAAGTCGCCATCGAGTACCCCTGCTTCTTTCATCGAATTTCCTGATGCACGAAGAAAATAAGTACTTTCAGGATATCGAATTAATTCAGCATCGAGGGATAGCCTGCGCTCAATGTGATCTTGTGCAGGACTGGGAAAACCGCAGGCAATCAAACTTTCAAAAATAGGAATTTGCATAGCACACCAAATACTGTATAAATAAACAGTATTAATATACTGCATATTTTCACACTACACAAATATCCCGAGTACTCTTTTTATACTAGTTTTGATAACTTGTTTTTTACTTTCACTAAAGGCTGATTAGCTTTTATCTCTGTAATACTGCTGTCTTCTTTCAACGTTGAATTAACGCCAAGCGCTTTGATGACAGACTGAATTTCAGCCTGTGATGGTTTCCAACCCGTCGTTTGAGAGACTAACATAACAAGCTGTTCTGCCGTCAATGCCTCGTTAAAGAGTGTGGCCAACAACGCAGGTAATCGTGCATCGAGGTGTTGTAATGCCGCGCCACAGATAAATGCATGGCGGAAAAACTCCCCCCTAGCTGAACGTGGTATCGATTCAATAATCTCTAATGCCTGTTTATCAGCTGGGTTTTCGGGATGAAGGTATAACGTAAATTTTTTCCGCTCAAGACTCATCGAGTTAATCCTCTTTAAAATAGGCTATGGCTTCAACTAATGCCGTTTGTGGCGAGTCTAACAGTGTAATTTTATCATTTATAAGACGCCATGCTTTTCGGATTGCGGGTTCAATTAAAGGAGCCCCGCCGCCAACCAGATAAATGCGATTTACGTTTTTAAACTGGCTGAGTTCATCGACGACACGTTCTCCTAATTGTTTTATTGCAGAATCAATGGTTTCTAATACTAATGGAATTTTCGACTCATCATTCACAATTTGACGCACAAACTGGTCGTTGTGACGTTGCTTTATTAACTCATCCGCAACCAGCGCACTGGTATCACTGGACGCCATTTTCAATGCACTCAGCGCAGCTTGAGTGACCATTGAAACACCAATTTCAGAATTACCATGAATGGCACTCACCCCATCAAACTGACCCACAATCACGCCCACATCCAGTGTTGTTCCCCCCAAATCAATTACCAGTGACTTTTCAAACTCACCCACATTATCATTAACTAATTGGGTTAACACGGCAGGTAAAGATTCAGGCATCACCTCGACGTCTTTAATCGTAAAGGTTATTCCTTTATTCAGTTTTACAGGGCGTAGAACATTTTCAATCTTTCGCTGAATATTTAACTCATTCTTTTGGCAATCTGCCGTATAGAACTCACTGATAGGTAAAGTGACAACCAGATCGACATCTTGAGGTTCAAGCTCACTACTTAAAAGTGCATGGTGGATAGCAAGGACATTCGCATCTGTATACTGATACTCAATATGAGTCGTTCTAATTGCCTGCTCACTGACCTCGTCATAAGTGAACTTTTGACCATCTAATTCATAGTTAAACGTCCCCTTTCCACCTAACCCTTCAATTTTCCAACCTTTTTTAAATGAATTCGTTGATAATTTAGTTTGAAGTGCCTGTTTGTCAAACCATGCCAGCTTCACATTTGTGGAACCATCGTCGCAATATAATTTCATACATCCCCACTTATGACTCAATTTGAGTATTAATTGCAATTTTTAATTACTCAATTTGAGGATTTAATAAAGATAATTACAAGTTAAAACTCACATTGAGTATCTTATAATAAAATAAACCAAAAATCTATCTGCAATCATAATGCAACCTATCATCTATCTACCTACAAGCTATCAGCAACCTACCTACAAGCTATCAGCAAACTAGCAGCAAGATTTTAAGCTTATATTATTGCAGCAAACTAGCTGCAATAACGTCTAATAACCTTTCTTTTCTTTGTAAGCGTTGAGCGATTCCTCTAACACCTCAACAAGTAACAATCCTTCTCGTTCAGCTATTTCACGAATTTCTTTGTCAAACTCAATAGTTACACGCGTTGCAAAAGCAAGTGTTCGATTCGTTTTTCGTGCTGATCGTCCATCTCTTCTAATATAATGATTATCAGCAACAGTAGTCTCATTTGTTATTGACTGAGATCCTTGTGGTAATGGAGCAATCTCAGGAGCAGATAAACCTGGAGCAGTTTCCTCTGAAGATGGAGGAGTTCCCAGTCTAGATTTCCCTCGTTTTAGTTTAGAAACATCAACCATGTTATTCTCCTATCTTATTAATTAAAGATTGAATCAATTCATCCGCACGTGTATTAAGTCCTTTATATCTAGTTTCTGAAATAGTTAGCCCTGCATTTTGAGCCTGCCTATATGCAGGTTTTTCCAAAAGACAGCCATTAAGAACTTCATAGCCTGCATCCTTGATATATTCTCTTGCATCACTTTCCTCTGCATCAGTTCCAATTCTGCTCAATGAAAAGATCAACTTTGAACGAGGGATACCATCTTTGACCAATCCATTAAATACTTTGACCGCAGGAATTAAATCGTCTAGTGATGCTCCTGTTGGTTGAACAACCAGATCGGCAACTTTTGCTATTTCTAATGTACCTTTACTGGCCCTGGCTGGTCCGTCAATAATTAATAAATCATATGATTCTGTTGTTGAAAGAGCTTGAGCTGCGGTTGAAAAAACTTCCACAGAAGCAGCAGGGGGTAATCCAGCAGATAACCGCCTTCTATGCCAATCAGCTGAAGTTGCTTGCTCTGTATCTAAATCAGCTAGTTTAGTTTTCAACCCTCCCATTGTTGCTTCACGAGCTAATGCCCTTGCTTCAGTACTTTTCCCTACACCACCTTTCTGAGAAATAAACGCTACTATCCACGCCATATAACCTCCGTAGTATTTTAAATACATAATAGATAGATAGCTGCAATCTTGCAACTATCTAAAAGAAAGCTAGCTTATTTATTACATTCATTATAGACAACTACAAGATTGCTTCATGCTGAAAGATAGATAGCTGCAATCATATAGCCAGCTATTAAAAAGTTAACTTAATATATCCTTTATGGATACCTATATGATTGCTGCATGCTATAAGCTAGCTAACTGCTAGTTATAAAGATATATTTAATTGAAGCTATTAGTTAAATTCTAATGTTTGTGTTGTATTGTTTGCTATATCATTTGAGTATAACTATATGAAAGGTATGAGTGTAGATCGAGAAACGTATCATTTTACTTATGTGCTTTAACTAAATGATAAGGTATCGTTGAACCCACTTATAAAAGATAAAGCTTAAATTATAGTCTAAGCATCAATGTCATAGGGCTAATAGGGGATGCAGTAAAACCATAGTATTCATAAAATTGTTTTGCTTTATCATTTAAGGCATGAACGAGTAACGCACGAACCCCAGTATTTTCAGCAACAGCTCTAACTCTAATAACAGCATCCTGTAATAACGAAGCACCTAGTTTTCTTCCCTGAGCACGTAAATCGATTGCTAATCTTCCAAGAACAATAACTGGAATTGGCTCAGGCATATTTCGACGAACACGTCCTGTAGCTTCATTATGTGAAATTGCTCCAGTCGCTAATGCATAATAACCCCAAACATGTTGATATGAATCTGCAATAACAAAGGTTCGACTGGCTCCATTCAAATGGTTAGATAGAGCCCGACGCTTTAGCCAATCATCTAAAGATGATTCACCACAAAAAAAATCATCCAGTCTATGAGATGATGATAATGGTTTAGGAGCTGATAGTTGCAGATTCACTATATTTCCTTCCATGGTGTTTCTATTGACATTAAACGATCTAGACCAGGGTTACTATTAACTGGAGCATCAAGTAATAAATTAAATTGCTGAAATTTTTCATTATCTAATTGAAAAAAAACTTGGTCTAGTAATATTGCTTGCGCTCTTTCACAAGCGACTTCAAGCATAAAATCAGATCGGTTCTTACCAAGAAGACTAGCAGCTTCATCGATTAAGTCTCGTTGTTCAGGTAAAGCCCGAAGATTAATTGCAGCATTACGCATGACAGTAACTCCTATATACACATACACAATAGATATACAATATCCTGACGTATATCTATTGTCAACACATTCACATATTGCATATAGGTATACTCCAATGACATAAGATAAAAATCATCAATTCACTACCAATGATATAACCTATATGCGATACTTTTAATGAGATAACTTAAATGCGATAGATTGGTGAAAATATGTTCATACGTGCTTACCTCAGAGCCTCTTCTGAAGATCAGTATGCAGATAGAGCAAAAAATATGCTGAATGACTTTGTTGAAGCACGAGGAGGAAAAATTGCGAATTATTATCGCGAGCATATTAGCGGCACAAAATTAGAACGCCCTGAACTTTCTCGTCTACTCAGTGATAGTCAACAAGGTGATATCTTATTAGTTGAACAAATTGATAGGCTCACTCGATTAAATAATGCCGATTGGCTAAAACTGAAAAAACAAATAGAGCAACATGAGTTACGGATTGTCAGCCTTGATA
Source organism: Providencia sp. PROV223 (assembly GCF_028479245.1). Classification (NCBI taxonomy): domain Bacteria; kingdom Pseudomonadati; phylum Pseudomonadota; class Gammaproteobacteria; order Enterobacterales; family Morganellaceae; genus Providencia; species Providencia sp. PROV223. The sequence goes on along the minus strand of NZ_JAMPNG010000023.1, from coordinate 11,073 downwards.
TTCCTACATCTTGGCAAGCCTTAAATAGCCATGATCCCACACAAAATGATCCCATCACACAAGCAGTACTTTCTGCTATTAATACTATGTTGATTGATTTGATGGCGACCATGTCACACAAAGATTGGATCAGTCGCCGCGAACGACAAAAACAAGGTATCGAACGCGCCCAGACTTTAGGTAAATACAAAGGAAAGCAGGCGGATAAAGAGCGTCATGAGAAAGTGATTTACTACCGAAAAACAAAAGGACTCAGTATTCGTGAAACCGCAGATGCCACAGGCTATAGTTGCTCACAAGTCTGTCGAATTCAGCTGCGTTATCAACAAAAATAATCGGTATTCTATTTAGAGAGGAAAAACGTATGGCGATATCAACAGAACAACTCCTCGGACTATTACGTCGAGGATATACAATCACCACATTTTATCGTTTATCCACAAAGGCCGCCTTTCAATCCTCGGTTCGCATACCCCAAGGTTATCTTTTGCTATCACAAAATGGAGGAGAAGAATGCGTTTTAACGCATATCGAATTCCAATCGATTAAACACTTACTCACCGAACACGATATATGGGAAGAAATCATTGGTTCAACACTGTATGGCGGAAGTCGTTGGTCTTTAAAAATAATAGAAGGTTAATCTGTTACGCTCGTTGTGAGCATTTAGCGGCTGTAATGGCAATAATGCTTACCCGTCATTTTTATAACACATTCAGGTAAAATCACTGCCCACTCCCCCTTAATTTTATTCTACTATTAGACACGATAGGTTGACCTATTTAATAATAAGTGGAACCATATCAAGTTCCTTGATTTTACCACTAATAATTAAACCATCAAATTTTGAATATTTTAGCCTTTAGTGTACTAATCATTTATAGAATGATAAATTTTCTGGTATTATTTTAGATTACTCATATAATATTTATATAGAAAGTTATATAATACCCCTTATCATATTAGGCATTTACCACTATATTTATCCCACGCTAATATTTATGACCTTGTATGGAGCATCGTTAGTTAAAATGAAATTATTTCATATCATTACTGGTCTGTTTTTATTTATTTTCGGATTTATATTTGGGTTATCTATTTCATATAAACATAATACAGATTTAATTGAAACGTCGAAAAGAACAGTGTTAGGCTACCTAAATAACCCTAAGTTAGAGTCATTTAAAGATGTAATATATTATAAAAATAAAATATCTCATAATGGGGGCGAAGTCGGTTATGTCTGCGGTTTAGTCTCAGATCACAATGATCTTCACCATAAAATGAAATCTAAGAAATTTATTGTAAAAACATACAGTAAGCCAGACGGTACAATTAATATATCTATACCGATGATTGAAGGTATGGACGAGTTTGACTATCAAGGTGGGATCGAAAAATTATGGGATCGCAATTGTACCACCAGTAATGGCGAGCCAACCTCATCAAACTTAAAATAGTTATTTTTTCTTTCGCTACTCTCATAGGTCTGTTATAAATAGTGCCCCAGATATTATTCTCCTAACACCATGAAACTATTAACGTTAACTACACATTAAACAACCAACTTATATAAGTAAATCCCCCTCAGTTCAGACTCAACTCTAGTGCTTAACTATCACGTATTTTTATCAACGCATGATCGGATTCAACGCAGTCACCACAATTTTAATTTGTTATTACTCACATTTCAGCGCAACTAGTCAGCGTTTAAAGTATTCGAAGATGTTCTTCAATGTAACATTTCATCCCCTATTTGATAAATTAATAGGCGATATGCCAGGGGAAAGTAATGGATATTGAACGCATCATTCTATTGTTAAAAATGATGTCGAAAGTAAAGCGACTTATCTTTAATTTTCACATAGGTTTTATGTGCATTTTCAAAATAAAACTACACGAATAGACCGATACTTTTTCAGCTTATTATGAAAAATGATCACGTATTCAATGAATCAACGATAAAAAGCGGGGCATAACTCACGGGTATTGAATCATGCCACTGTAAACATTAGAGGTAGTGGTGAGTTGTTTCTATTTAAAAATCCATTAGGCAATATGGATCTTACGCCCAAAATTCAAAGTGGGGGATACTATTGCAAAGTTTAATTATTTATAATAAATAAAACACTAGGTTCGCTATATATTGAATTTTAAGTCAGAGGACTCTATATGGTTGTGGGATTATCCTCAGGAAAACTTTTCAACAGTCTCCCTCATTAGTCACCTTCAAGCATAATAAAATCGGTACCAACACAGTTCGCCAATACCGACCATTATCCTTTTATCACTGCATTTGGAGCTCAGACTATTCCACCTTAATGTATATTCTGATTAACCACCACGTTACATCATACTGCTTCGCCAGAAATTAACGGCCTTGTTTGAAAGACTCCGCCACCTCAGCTCCGCGCCTCAAGGATTTTAATACACTCACATCAAAATCAACGGTGGACTCCAGTAGAGTCACCGAAGAAAATACAGCCTTTAAACAACTGAATACATTTAATAAAAAGCACTCACAACTGTTACGTGTGAAGAGTAAGCACCACCACGAATATCTGAACCTTTAAGGGTTGAGCGTAATTTGACCGAACCAGTCACTCCTGTTACTTTTACATTTGCGCCGCCACTACTGGGACAATCATTTCCAGATAAAAAGCACAGCTCAGAAGTAAGTCCTTCTCCCATATCAATCGCAACACCAGAGTTAATAGGGGTTGCATCTAACAAAGAAAATGAAACTGTTGCAGACTTATTGCATTGATAATCGATAGTAATATCTCGCTGTGCCCCACTAACGTCAATCGAATTAATAACACCATAATCCAATGTTAGCGGAACATTAATATTACAAGCTGCAGGTTGAGGTGGCACTGTTGAGCCAGGAGCTGTGTTACATCCTAATGACTGGTTATCAACATAAATACACAAACGTGTTACTGGATTGCCTGTACCTAGAACCGATTTATAGTTCCAGTTTGTACCATACCCATGCTTAATCCCTAAATCCATCATAGCCTCACGACAATTACTAAACGTCGCTCTAAATTCAGCAAGAAATCCCCTAACACCGTTGCTTGAGGTTATGCTGGCTGAGCTCTGGGTAAAACCAACTAAGCTACCGGTTCCATAATAAGCCCCAACAGTGTTACTAACAGTAATTTTTATCTGGCAAGATGAGCTTTTATCGTAAATAGCTCCAGGTTCAAAACCAATAACCAAAGGATAACCTTGCCTAATCCCACCATTTACTATTCTACCGCACGCTGGATTATTTGCCCAAGGCGGGCCACCAGAGGGATAGGATGAGCACCAATCATTCAGCTCATATGTAGGCATTGAATAACAAAAAACATTTCCTGCCCATTCACCACAAGGCCAACCATTATTAGCGTTATTATGACTACCGTTTTGCCATGTTCTTCCTTCACTGCCATACAATGATACATTAGAAGTTATTGTCGCTGAATACGATAAGAGTGGAGTTAGAAATAATGATAGAATAATTAATATTCTCATAGTGAATCCCTTTATAGTCATATTGCTATATGAGCTTATTCATAGACTAAAGTATATGTCAGTGTTGCTGTAAAAAAACCTGGAGTCATTGAGGCAATAGTCGCCCCTTCCACCGCTTGTAAATACGACCTTATCCGAATAGTCATCTCCCCATTCGTTATCGGCACAACGGGTTCCACTTGCGCATTGTTTATCAGCAGTGCTACCCCACTAGGGGTTTCGAGCCCGACGGCAACCCCACTCGCCTGACTCCCCGCGTCCACGTTTAACAACCCATTGGTCGTTATCGAAGCACCGCTAAATTTCGCCGATATCGTGTTTCCAAGCGACGAATCACAGTCCGTCAAGTGAAACAAAATGTCTTCCTTGCTGTAGCGACGTTGCCCCTCCACCAAATCCTTCGAATTAATATTGCCGCCAAAATCAATCCCAAAATTCTCATAAAGCGGGTCAACCGTACACGGCAAGGCAATTAGCGTCCCACTATACTCAATATCATTACTATTCGCGGCTTGCACACCCAACGAAAACAGACTGGCCAATGATAGGGAGATAGCACTGAGAGTCATCCTGGCTTTTCGACTGTATCTGCTTTTTGATTGTGTTATCATGGGTAGTTCATCTCCACGCTGGCCGTTGCCGTAAAGTCCCCTTCGTACAACGTCGCCGAAGGATCAGCATCCTTAACTGGTACCGCGTACAATGGCAACGATTCCGTCCCGTTATCCGACATAGTTATCGGGGTGCCACTGTTCGGAGGTATCACTATCCCTTCGTGATACAGTCGAACGCCTAGGCCCGACTGGCTCGCTTGTAACGCCTTATTATCAAACGGCGCCTGCATACCGCGGTATTGCAGATACAAGGCCACCGCGTTCCCCAGTCCTTCCCCGCAACTAAGGGTTAATGTAAAATCTTGTTGATAGTTCACCCCATCAATTTTGGTGATCCCCACTTCCCCAAAAGGCACTTTAATCGGCTGATCGGGACCATCCGGCCCAGCGACATCACACGGTGGATTTTGAATTAAATTGGCGGTAAAGTTCACTTCCACCGCATACGTCGCCAGCGGTACCAGGCTGCTTAACCATAATGCCATCGCGGATATCTTGATTTGTCGGTTCATCATCATTGATACTCCACACTCAACGTGGCGGACGCGGCCATCTGACCGTCATTAATTCCCCCAGTACCACTGCCAACCGGGATCACACTGAGGGCAGGTTTCGTGTTATAATTAAAATTACGCCACGTTGCCAAATTCAGGTTACTATTATCCGCCATAAGCCGTAATCCCAAATTGGGATCTGAGGTGGACAACACATTACCCGCTTGCCCCCCCATCTGCGGGCCATCAAATTTCAGCTTCAAGGCTGGATTACTTGCCGCATCTTCACAATCGAGTGTGTAGGGAATATCAGTTTTTCCGTAATCAACCCCATTAATATTCTTGATAATCAAATCGCCCATATTCACCGTGATGGGTTGGCCGATACCACCATCCCCGTAGATGTCGCAGGTTTTCTCCACCACGGTGACCTTCACAGTTAAGGTATAGGTTTCTGCCAGAACAACCGTGGAAAATAGTATCAGGTTGCTCAGCAGTAAACTTGTTGCCAGCGCTTTCGGGGGGCGACATAAACGTTGACGTCGTAGTATTGTCATGATGATGGCCACTCCTACTCGTACAACATTTCAAAGGCGATCAGTGCCGAATACGCCCCCGGCACAAGCTGGCCTGTTCTTACCGGCGTAACGTAATAGGTCAACTGACTCTGCCCTGAGGGCAACAAGTGCGGTTCACTGTCTTGTCCCATCGGTAATAACGTACCACCCGGCGTCGTCACGGCTAATCCCAATCCTTGTACCCCCGTCACTCGGATAAAGTCTGGATTAAACGGTATTGTCGGTGCCACAAAACGAATTTTTACGGCCGGCTGCGTCGAGCTCCACGCTGTCATCCCTGTTTGAATATTTTGAAGTCGACTCGCCGTTTCTAAGCAATCTTCCAGTTCAATCTGAAACGGGATGGGCACCCCTTTACCATTGTGCTGCAAGGTCCCGGTATCTAAGTTTCCCATCTCCACCGTTTGGTAACTCGAAGTCATCGCCAAATGACACGGGCTTTCTGTCAAAGACCCTTTGACATACACCACCCCGTGCTGCCCATCCACGTTCCAGTTATCGACGGGGCGATAAATATTGTTGTTATTGTCCGCCAGGCTCGGCGCACTGACGATAGTGCTCAACACCGCCGCAAGCAGGCAGTGACGAAACTCGCATTTTTTTTGTTGGTCAGCCATCTGACTCTCCTTTTTGTCGATAACATCAGCCCCTGAATACTGCTGCTGATGCCGCCTTATTCGCTTTTATTATTGGGCACGACGTCACACGCTGTACTCTGACAACGGAACGTCAACGTCGGACGTCCTCCAAAATCATTGATGTACGTCAGCACTGGACTGTTCCCCAATTGACTAGCATTGACCCCAAGCGTATCTTGACCAAACGGTGAGACCATCACCGGTGTAAACTCCTTGCCGTTCGATGATTTTGCGTTGGCGGTCGCGTTAATAATCGTCACGTAATACGGCGTCGGATTTTTCACCACGTACTGGTCACCTTGCTTTTCCAAAGTCAATTTTTCTTGCCACGGTGCACCATTTTTCTCCGGGACTATCGCTTTCGGACGATAAAACAGTTTCACTCGCGTCTGTAAGGCAATTTGCAAGGTGTTCGGCTTATCACTTTTTGGCGGAATTTCCCGTAAGTTAAAATAAAACAGTGATTCACGATCTTGCGGCAAGTTACTGATTGCTGGCAGCGCCTCGATTTTCACCTGACTCGATTTGCCGGGCTCCAAGCGTTGAACTGGCGGTAACACCACCAACGGCGACTGGATTTTTTGCCCTTCGATGTTTTCAATCCACCCTTGTGCTAAATAGGGCAGTTGTTTATTGTTGTTCGAGATATTCAGCGAAATCGATTTTTGGCTTCCATCAAAAATGACACGGGTTCGATCCATGGACACCGCCCCATAAGCGGTACTGCTTAATATCGTAAGACCGATAAGACTTGAGACAACACGCGATACCATTTTTAATTGCATGGTCATTTACCTTTATCCAATGGGAAGGATACTCTATCCCCTAAAATCCAATCCGAATATAGTCCACACCGTCTTCGTGCGGGCCGTTTTTATGTTGATGATTTACCGCTTACGTCAGCACGCACTGTCGGTGTACACGGCAACAACATAGCCTCTTGCAAAGAGCCTAACGCCGTTGGGAAGCGTACTTCACACGCTTTGCTTTCCCCCCACGTCACCGTCATTGCATCCTCTACGTTAATACCGCTGATATAGGCACTGCCCGCATCCCCGACAATCCCTGTATTTTGACCCTTGCCGTTTTGTACTTGTGCCCCAAACGGGGGGAAGCTACCATCCGGTAAACGCAACACCGTCATCGCTTTTTGTCCCGAGACCACTGCAAAGTGACGGTAACCCACCGCCCCTTCCGTTAAGGTCGCTTGGACCACGGATTGCTGTGCATCCACATTATCTGGCAACGCATTCAAATCAATCTGCGCCTTACTGCGGTAATAACTGTTCACATCCCCCACCACTGCTTTACCAAACGCGTTCGAGATAATTGGGGCGCCAAACCCTTTAATCGGTACACCAGCAACCCCATCGGTGTCGACTAGCATCCGCGTCCCGCCTGGGGTATTAATACGATGTAACCCGCCCCCTTCCGTCGTGAGCGTTACGCCGCCACTGGCAGAAAGCCCAAACGCACTGTATTGGTTATGCATGTAACTGGCATTGGCGGTAAGACGCGCTACATCCGACTGATGGGTAATAAACGCACTGCCCGTTCCGCCTTTTTTGCTACTACCCGCACTGAGTTGGTACGTTGTCCGATCATCAATGCGGTCGTAGTAGGTCGCACGATTAGTCGTGTCATACCGGCTGCTGTTTAAGGAATAGCCCACATTGGCCCCGTTACTGAGCGGAAATGAGGTCGATAGAAACACACTGTCATCTTTGACGCCGTTGTACTCGCTGCGGTTAGCGGACAGATTAATGCTGACATTTTTAAGTGGGCCAATGTCCAGGTACTTCGACAGCATGATGCTGTAGTAATCATTGTCCGGTTGATCCCAATACGTTTGATGGTTGTAGTTCAGGTACAGAGACATCCCAAGATCTGCAAAGTTTTTATTGAGCGACACGGTATACAGCTCTTTGCTGCCCCCATAACGCTCCCCTGTTTTTAACGCATTCAAGAAATCGGACATCGACATAAAATCACGCTCTGAAAAGCGATAGCCCGCAAACTGAATGGTACTGTCAATCGCTTCAAAGCGTTTCGAGTAGTTAATGCGGTATGAGCCCCCACTAACACTACTTTGTCCTGGCAAACGGGCAAAGGACTGCGTCACATCAAAGGACAATGCACCAAAGGCCAATAAATCACGTCCAACACCCAATGAGACCGCATTATAGTTTTGGCTGTTCAGGCTCCCCCCAAACAATGACCACCCGTTATTAACACCCCACGAAAACTCTCCCGTTACAAAGCTGTCACCTTCACTGTGACGCTGGTAATTAGTCGGTTGGCCTAACGCTAACTTGTATTGAATTTGCCCGGGACGGGTCAAGTACGGTAAGCTTGCCGTGTCCACCTGAAACTCTTGGGTGGAACCGTCTTGCTCTTTAACCACCACATCCAACTTACCGCTAACCGCATCACTCAAATCTTGAATACGAAATGGCCCTGGAGCAACTTGTGTCTCGTACAACACACGTCCTTGTTGACTCACGGTTACCGTGGCATTGGTTTTAGCAATCCCCGTCACTTCCGGAGCATACCCCCGCAGATTGGGTGGCAACATATTCAAATCCGAGCGTATGCTTGCCCCAATAAATCGGAACGAGTCAAACATGTTGGACACGAGGTAATCTTCTCCGATAATCAGTTTAGCCGCTAAGTTCGGCAGCGCACGGTACGCGTAGAAGCGGTTCCAATCAAACTCCTTATTGGTCGCATCGCCCGACCCCGTGTTGTGGTTTAATCGCCCCTGCCAGTCAGCACGAAAGCGCCACGCTCCTAAGTTCACGCCGACGACCCCGTTACCATTTAACGCATAACTGTCACGCCCACCGTTGTATGAGTTATTGGCATTACTGTTGACGTTATAATCGAGCATTAATGCCGGAATTCCCTCATCCCAGCGTGACGGCGGGTCCCAATTGGGGGCGGTATACTCCAGATAAGCTTGTGGAATGCTGACGTACAAAGATGATGTCGCTAAATCGCCACGCACTTGCATACCCGGTACGCTGTCCACCAATAAACACTCACCGTCATGCCACCACACCAAATCGCTTTGTACAGAAGGAATGAGCGCCAATTGACTCACCACTGCCGGTGGCAGGCAAGCTTCACTCCCCTCCGGGTCGTTCATTGGCGGATAAAACGGCACAGACACTTCACCCAGCTGTTCGTCGTTGGCTTTTAAGGTAAAGGAATAAGTGCCTGGCATGATATAGCCGGCACGGGAAAATTGATTCAGGTCAATGTTAGTTTTGTCTTCTAAATCAAGCACATCAGTATTAAATTCAAACGCCTCGGCCGCAAGAACTGGCACAGAGAGCCCGTATAAGGATAAGGCAATCATCAGACTCAGGCCGCGAAGACGAAAAAATGTTGGTTGTGTTGAAGACATAAATAACATCCCTAAAAGTCAAGTTCAGGAAAAAAGAAACGTAAAAAATGACGCATTTTTAGTAATAATCGAGCTTAAAGCGCAAGGCCCCCTGATACTCTCCAGGCCGTAGCGGACGTGTGTCAGACACCAACTGTAATCCGTAATGCAACACGGAATTTCCTGATACAATGGCTTGTTTTGGGGGCGATTGTCCTGGGTAAATTGGCTGTCCTTGTGCATCTTGCAGTGCCAAAGCCACCCCCCGCGCATCACCGGAGACCAAGAACCACTCGCCATCGACCGGACCGTCAAAAGTGACTGAAAACTTTTGCCAAGCCTCTCCCGCATATGGGGTTAGGGTGCAACCAATCAAGGCAATTGAAAAAGGACGAACGGGCCCCCGTCCTTGCTGGCGAAGCGTGCCAATAGGCAACATTCCCATATCCACCGTCTGTTCATAGGAGCCAGTGTCAATAGCACACGCCGAATCGACAATACTGCCGCTCATGCCAATACGCCCCCAAAGTGATAATAGCTCAGCCTGCACAGGCGATATCAATACGCTCTGAGCTAACATGAACAACGCGCTTACTGAAATGATCCTCATACTCCCGTTTCCCCTTCTTTCCAAAATCCCCCTTAGCCCACATAGACGCCAAGGGGAAATATCACGGAATGACACTCATCGTGAGCTGTGCGATTAGTTGTATGCTAATGTAAAATTAGTTACGGCTTGGAAGTTACCTGGAACTGGGGTAGTACCTTGAAAACCTTGTAATGCCGCTTGGAATTTCAGTGTGTTATTGCCTTCGACGTAGTTTTGTGTATTACCGCTGTTCACATTGATTTGCGAGCCAGACGCATTCATGATTTTTACAGCAGCCCCGGAAGCATCACCGGTGATTTGCAATAAACCCGTGGTCGCCCCACCATTCAACGCTTCAGTCCCATTAAAAGTCACGGTAACTTGGTTGTCGTTTTCGAGGTTGCAGCCTTCTAACTCAATAGTGAATGGTTGAGAAGATGATGCGCCGCCATTTTCTAAAGTGATATTAGATACTTGGCCTAATGGCACTTCTTGATTCTCTTCGCCTGGTGCTATTGAACATGGCGCTTCGATGATAGACCCCGTAAACGTGACAGTACCACTACCTGCGTCAACCGCTAAAGCTGAAGTACTCATTGCGCCAGAAATTAGAGTTGCAAAAATAACTTTTTTCATATTTACCTCAATACAGAAAATGGAAATAAATGGCTTTATTAAGATTTAATTAAATAAAATCACATCTTAATAAAAATTAAATATAATTAAAAAACTTACTTTCAATAATGAAAGCAAATAAAAACCCATCATTATCATAATGAATCTTTTTTTATTTCACTAAGTTAAATAAAAACCAATTGAGAATAAAATCAAACAACCATTAAGAATAACTTTCCGTTTTCGTTAAAAAGCACGATTCGTTTGAATAATTAATTAATGGAAAAAACAGTAATTGATATTCAGCATATACTTTTGGCACTTCATTTTTTAATATTAGTGATACATCATAAAAAAATTGATCTAACGGCTCATTTAATTGATTTAATAAATATACCAACGCATCAACATCCATTTTGCAAACCCCTCGTTCATAACGAGAGACTTGCTGTTGCGAGACCCCTAGCTTTTTTGCAATATCGTCTCCTCTCAAGCCTCGTGCTTTACGAATTAAACAAAGTTGGCGCCCTATCGCCTGTGTAAGATATTGCCTAGAGGATACCTGAGAAAAAACACTTGCTTTATTCCCTTCCATTTTACTACCTTTTTTATAAATGTTGCGCTAAACCATAACT
>NZ_JAMPNG010000022.1:0-63535 GCF_028479245.1 Providencia sp. PROV223 | reverse complement strand
CTAACTTCCTAACTTCCTAACTTCCCAACTTCCCAACTTCCCAACTTCTTTCTTCTTTTAACGACTCGCTTAATTTATTTGATGTTATTCCTCTTCGTAGGGTCATTAGTCATGAATATAACTACCGTCAATGGCAGCTCACGATGCAAAGTAGTGAGTAACAACTCACTTCTATTTGGGCTACAAAAGGGGATTGGGAGATAGGAGGGAAGAATTAAATCAACGCGTTGTACTCTGAGTATTCAGGGGGGAATGCGATTGAGGGCGGTAAGGTAGTGAATAATAGCTCACTTATTATAGGATTAAAAATATATCGGGTAAAAGAAAGTAATAAAATATAGTGAATAAGGTCGCAGTAAGTTTTAAGTGATTACTTACTATAGAAATATACTAGTAAAGTTTATTAATAATGCAATTATATTCAATGAATAAATAATAATGACAATATTTAGTATTAAAAATAATTCAATGGAAAAGATTAGTTAGCCTACGTTGAGAATTGAGATTAAACTAGCACTATTTATTTATATGAAACTGATAATTAAATTATTTTCTCATCTATAATATATCTTTATGATATGTGATTTTATATGAATTTTTTTTATGATTTGAATGGTGTATTAAAAATTAAAATATTACAAACTCATTTATTTAAAATATTTAATAAAGGAAATTCTTCCAATATTTTTTTAAACCATGGTGTAAATATTTCAGGTGTAAGAACGATCTCTTGTTTTAATTGAGGAAGACTTACCCACCGTATAGATGAAACTTCATCCCTATTTGGTTGAATATATTGGTTGTAATAACCAATAAAAATATGGTCATATTCATGTTCAATTAAGCCTCCCTGAACATCAGCTTTATAAATTAAGGAACCCACATATGTTAATGGGGTGACAAAGCCTAGCTCCTCTTGAAGCCTACGTTCAGCAGCTTTCTGAGTATCCTCATTAGGTTTAGGGTGACTACAGCAAGAATTTGCCCATTGCCCTGCTGAATGATATTTATGAAGTGCCCGTTGTTGAATTAATAGCTCATTTTGCTCATTAAAGATAAATACTGAAAATGCTCGATGTAGATAACCGAGTTGATGTGCCAATAATTTTGACATAACACCAACAGGTTCATCATGTTCATTAACTAAAATTAATTCATCTTCCATTTATACTATTTTCCATCATAAAAATTATTACACTAGTTTAGTATAATTAAAAATATAAGTTTGCATATTAGAGCTGTTTATTAGTTAACATGATTTTTTCAAAGCTCACAGCTATCATAAGCTTATATAGCTGTGAGATTAAAAATTATTTTTGTTGTAACACCCAAACAGCGGCTTCAACCCTTGATTTTAAATTGAGCTTTTTAAGTAAATGTTTAACATGTACTTTTACTGTGCTTTCTGCGATATCTAGTTTACGAGCTATCATTTTATTTGATAAGCCTTGTGATATCAGCTCTAGAATATCGGCTTCCCTTGGTGTTAATGAAGTTATATTATTATCATCCTGTGTGGTATTGTCTCTGAGTGATTCAGCAAGTACAGATGCTAATGTTGGGCTAACAACTAACTTACCGCTAGCGGCTTCTTTTAGGGCGACTATAAGCTCTTCAGGCTCCATATCTTTAAGCAAATAGCCATCAGCACCTCTTTTTAGTGCATTGACTAAATCATCACTATAATTAGAAACAGTAAAAAGAATAATCCTACCGGATAGTTCTCGCTTTCTAAGTTCATCAAGAGTTTCAAAACCATTCATTCCAGGCATGTTGAGATCCAGTAAAATAAGATCAGGATCTTGCTCTTCAGCGATCTGTATACCTGTTTTACCATCTCCTGCTTCACCGATAACTTGTAATGAAGATTCCAAACTAATCAATTGTTTGACTCCATTTCTTAGCATCGGATGATCATCAATAAGTAGAATGGTTGATTTTTCGTTTACTATATTTGTATTTTCCATAGATGATTTTCCGGTATGTTAAGCGTCAGATAAAGGAAAGGTAACTTTTACCTCTGTTCCACCTTGAGGCCTAGGTGTAATACAACAATTACCATTAAGGCTTAATGCTCTTTCTCTCATAATAATAAGCCCATAATGATTAAGTTTATCAGTGTTTGACGTGATCCCTGCACCATCGTCGATAATGGTAATAGTAACAATACCATCATACTGGTTTAATGAAACCTCAGCCGATGTTGCATTAGCATGTTTTAGAATATTAGTTAATGCTTCTCGGACGATTTGTATAATATGAATAGATTGGTGTGGTGAAATACTCTTTGCGGGTAGGTCGTAGTTTAAGGTTACTGTATACCCCATACGTTCGCTAAATTCATTAATAGTACTTTCTAATGAGGGAAGTAGGCCAGGTTCCATTAATTTAAGCCTAAATGTGGTTAATAGCTCTCTCAGTTGGCTATATGCGGTATTAATTTCGCTGCGCATTTCTGTTAAAAGCTGTTGAGGTTTTTCTGGTAATGGCTCAGGCTGTAATTGCAGATAGCTAATTTGCATTTTCAAACAAGATAAAGACTGAGCGATAGAGTCATGAAGTTCGCGTGCAATTGCAGAACGTTCATCCATGATAAGCAACTGTTGTTGTTGTTCTATTTGGTGCTCCATCGCGAGCATACCAGAGATTTGTTTTGCTAGAACAGAAACGAGGTTGTTTTGTTCGTCTGAAAGTATTTGATTATCTTCAATCTCACCAATAATAACGCCATAACGATGCATATTGTCTGATAAATCCCATTGTAAGCTGAGAGGTTTATCGATTGAAATTTGTTGTTTTAGCTTCGTTGTCTTCTCTTCAGATAATCCGGTTGAATGGCAACATATTTCATGAAAATAAGCTTCATTACTTTCTTCATACAACCGTAAACTTAGATTTTTGAGTATGGTAATGTTTTCTAGTTCAATAAGGACTTTTTGTAATCGCAAATAGAGGGGATCTGATGAATGAAGAATTTGGTTTGATTGATATAAATAAGATAACACTTTATTTTTTGTGATTAAATCTGCAGTTTTTTCTGCAACTCTTTCTTCAAGTTGATGATAGCTTAGCGCTAATTCATCTGACATTTGATTCAGCGTTTCTCCTAATGCGTTTAACTCATCTTGCCTATTATTTTTAGGGTAGCGTTGGCTAAAATCTTTTCGCCCAATCGCATTGACCATTGATAATAATTTAACCCATGGGTAATAAATTTTTCTTCTTAAGTGCCAGATGGTTCCCATAAGTAATAAGAATACTAAGCTAATAAAAATCAGTTGTGTCATAGCTACATAAGCAATCTTTCTTTCTGTTTTCTCATCAATGTTATGAACCAATTCATCAAGTTTACTTACAAATGATATAACTTCGTACCTTGCATCGTTAGGCGTATTTGCTTCCATTAATGAAGGTCGTAAGATATGTAACCAGTAATTATAGAGCTCATCAAATTGAGGTGTTAAGCTTTCAATTTTTACAACTTGAGTCAGTTCTGGGCTAATGAGGTCAGATTCTAATGCGTCGAGATAACGCTGATTTTGAGTGTTCAGAGGGACGAGAGAAAGTAATCTGTAGCTCTGCATTCGTAGTGAACCTGATTTATTTATTGCGTGAGCATTACCTTGTACACTTATAATCATTCGATTAGAAATCGTCATCCCAATAATTCCTAAGATCGCAATAAGTAGCATAAGGCCGATCACTTGGTTAATAATTGAAAATCGACGATACAGTGTGGGCATGTGTCACTTCCTTAAAGAGTCGCGCTAGCGAACTTAAAATGCATAGTTCTAGTATTGTTCATAAAGGGGCGAACATTAAATATACTACTTTGGTAGTAATTTTCTGGTGTTATAACAAAATAGAAAATAGAAAATAAAATTTCTCTTTAAGTTTTGCACTTTTATTTATTGATATATAAGATTAAATTTGGTTTAGTCTGGAATGGGGATACGTATTATAGCTTAAATTAAAGATGAATTTCCTTTGATTTAGATCAGTTTAAATATCGATGAAAATCAATGTGTAAAATAATATACACCGAAAAATGTAACTGAAAAACTATCGAATGGCAGGAAGAAAGATAGCTCTAATCGATAGAGCTATCTTTTTGTTTTAGGCTTTTTTAAATTTTTTGAATAGTGAGATTATCGCGACAAGGATTAGGCCGGTTACTAGCCCAAAACATAAATTAATTATAGTCGGTAAGACAAACTGCATAGTACTACCAATGATAGGTGTTAAGGTTGCGGTAAATGATATTTCGGTAATCCATTCTGAAATATAGCTGATACCGTGCGTTAGGATACCTCCACCGACCATAAACATCGCAGCTGTTCCTACAATAGATAATGTTTTCATGAGATAAGGAGTCGCATAAATTAAGGCATTACCACATTTTTTTAATAAAGAAGAGGTTTTCTTCTGTAAATAAAAGCCTAAGTCATCTAATTTCACAATACCTGCAACTAAGCCATACACACCGACAGTCATCACGATAGCAATGATAGAGAGTACGGCTACTTGGTTGATAAAAGAGGTAGTGGAAACAATGCCGAGTGTGATGGCAATAATTTCAGCTGATAAAACAAAATCGGTACGAATAGCTCCTTTGATTTTTTTACTTTCAAATTCCTTAAGTTCTTCTGCTGATAATTGCAATTGGTGTTGGGGAGTAGAATCTTTTGCATTAGAATGTAATAGCTTATGAGTGATTTTTTCTGCTCCTTCAAAACAAAGATAGGCTCCACCAATCATGAGTAGAGGTGTGATAGCCCAAGGGATAAACGCACTGATTAACAACGCTAAAGGAACAAGTATTAATTTATTAACAAATGACCCTTTAGCGACGGCCCAAACAACAGGAATTTCCCTCTCTGCACGAACACCTGTGACTTGCTGGGCGTTTAGTGCGAGGTCATCACCTAAAACTCCGGATGTTTTTTTGGCAGCCATTTTTGTCATGACGGAAACATCGTCTAGTACAGCGGCAATATCATCAAGTAATGTGAGTAAGCTACTTCCAGCCACAAGAATATCCTCAATATTTTTTAAGGTGTCATTAATGTTTATTAGGTCAATTAATGGATAATTAGTTCATTACAATATAAATCATACTTACAAATAAGATAATTCCATTGCAGATTGATAAATCTGAATTTTAAATTATTAAATTTTTATGACAATGGAACCAATGTGATTTTTTCTTTTCTAAATTATTAATTTTAGTGAAGTAACATGAAGTGACATATTGCTATCTGCTACTTTGCTTTATATTTTGTTTAATTATTTAGCTTATGAATAATTTTTAATAGATTGGTATAGGGTTAATACATGTCTTCTCAGCCAGTTTTGAGTATTGTCGTTGCTGTATATAATGGTGAAAAATTTCTACCTCAGTTTTTTGATAGCTTAATCGCGCAAAAGTTAGAAAATTGGGAGTTGATCGTTGTTAATGATGGTTCTAAAGATAAAAGTGAAGACATCATTAAGTCTTACGCAGATAAATTTGTACATTTAAAAGTGCTTTATCAAGAGAACCAAGGCGTATCAGTTGCCCGTAATACGGGGATGGTAGAGGCTACGGGAAAATATATTACATTCCCTGATATTGACGATGAAATTAGCCCTCAAATGTATGGGCGTTTATTAGAAATAGCATTATCAAATGACCTCGATGTTGCAACCTGTAATGGAACTTATGTTTATACTAATGGTGATGCACCAAAGGCAATTTTCCCACCGAATAAAGTCCCGTCAACTGGGGTAATTTCAGGCCCTGAATGGCTTGAAATTGGCTTAAGTTCACGCAAGTTTCTGCATGTAACTTGGCTGAATTTATATCGTTTGGACATGTTGCGCCAACACAAATTTTTCTTTGAGCCTAAGTTACATCATCAAGACATTCCTTGGACGACGGAAGTCTTACTCGTGGCGAAGCGCGTGCAATTTATTAATGAACAATACTACCGATATTTAATCCATAACCAATCTGTTTCGCATTCATTAAGTGGTGATGAACGCTCTGTCCGCAAGATAAAAACGTATTTGAAGATTATTGATATGCTGCTAAATATTTACCAGCGTTATCCTGAACAAGTTAAACAGGCACCAGCTTGCTTATGGCAGGTAGGAAAGGAAGGTTTGGGGGTGATTCAAGCGCTATTAGCCATTAAATCACCCGATGTACAGAAGGAAATGGTACAACTATTTTTTGATAAGGGTTATTGGCAAATAGTGTGGGCGCATGCAACAACAGTAAAATTAAAATGGCGATTAATTAGACGCTACACTAAGTTAAAAGAAATTATCAAATCATAATCTTCTGAAAAGGTAGCTGTTTTTATAGGCTACCTTTTTGTTTTTATTTTTCTAGTTGCTTTAGAGAAGCAATAAACATATCCCATAACTGAGGGTTATTTAATGTTGTGGCGACTTGTGTGTGGCAATCTGCTTTAGCTGGATGGCGAAAGTCAGTCACTGTCATACCTGTTGTTAGAGCGCCTTGTAGCTCGATATCAATTGGAGCCTTAATCGTTTCCATTATGGATGGGTCGATAACATAAGCAACAGCGCATAGGTCGTGAACCGGGGCGTGGTCAGTATAGCCATTACGTCTACGGTAACCTGCCGTGTAGTAATTTAGAGATTCAACAACAAAGTCACTTACAGGTGTATTTAACGCTGCAATTGCTTCCATTATTTGGTCGTCTGGCCTTGCTTGGTGTGTAAGGTCTAACCCAATCATAGTGATAGGCCAAGTTTCATTAAACACGATATGAGCAGCTTCAGGGTCTATAAGGATATTGAATTCGGCGACTGCAGTACGGTTGCCCGTATGGTATCCTCCTCCCATTAAAACAACTTCTTTTACTAATTCAACAATTTCAGGTGCTTTCCTCACGGCTAAAGCAATATTTGTGAGTCCTCCGATAGGTACGAGAGTAACCGTTTTAGAGGGATGTGACTTTAGCGTATCAATAATTAAGTCCACAGCGTGGCGTTGGTCAATAGGTAATTTGGGTTCAGGGAGGTGAGTGCCGTCCAGTCCTGTTGTTCCATGAACCTCTGGGGCAGTCTGTATTGTTCTCACTAATGGCCTAGAGCAACCAGCAGCGATAGGGATATCATTTGCACTAACGAATTCCATAATTGCGCGTGCATTATAAGTAACTTTGTCTAAAGTTTGGTTTCCGACAACCGTCGTTACCGCAAGTAACTCTACATTTGAATTGCCTAATGCTAAGAAAATTGCCATTGCATCATCATGGCCAGGGTCACAATCGATAATAATTTTATTGCTAGACATTATTTCTCCTTTTATTAGGTTATTTACTTTTAATTAACATAATATATGGATGAATTTATTTTTATGTGATGTAAGTTCTATTTTTATGAATACTAATGTAATGAAATTATTCATTAGGGTTACTAATATGGAGTGATGTGATTAACATATTAATAACAATCGTGTTGAGTTTATAAAGATAATGTGTTCTTTATGAAGTTTTAAGCAATATAAATGAAGCCGCCTAGAGAGGTTTTATTAATTAGTTAATAATTGTGGAGGCAGAATGGAGAACTATCTGGAAAAATTACCTGATGTCATTGATTCTGTTGCAACTAACCAGTTTTATCCTAATTTATTATCATGGTTATCTTCACTTATTGCATTCGATAATGCGATTGTTTACTCCTTTGAAAAAGGAGCTCCACCCCGATTTCTTTCCAAAGTAGAGCGCCGTAATAGCGATAGTATTAACAGAATCTATCAACGAGGTGCTTATTTAATGGATCCATTCTACCAAGAAATCCAAAAGGGAGGCGCTTCCAAAGTATTAACACTAAAAGAACTCGCACCTAAAGGATTTTATCATACAGATTATTATCTCAATTTTTATCGTAAGACAGGGTGGTGTGATGAAGCTGGGTTGTTATTAGATATTTCAACTGACAGGCAATTAGGCATTTTTTTTGGTAATGAAGATAGGCCTTTTTTCTCGGGAAAATATACGCAAGCGCCCCTTAAAGACGCCTTCGATATCATTCGTAGTATGGTGAAACTTCATAAAGATGTTTCTCCTTCTTCGGTGTCGAACCACCATCAAAATACTGATATGCAAACACGATTTGGGCTGACACCAAGAGAGTGTGAAGTTGTCGAATTAATCTTAGCAGGTAAAGGTTCACCACAAATTGCACAGATGCTTTTCATTAGTTTAGGAACAGTGAAAAATCATCGTAAAAATATCTATCAAAAACTAAATATTAATTCACAGGTTGAATTATTTAACTTATTAATGAATAGGTTAAGCTAAGTATAATGTGTTTTTATATTTATTTTAACCTAATGATTTAATAGCATTTTATAGCTTGTTATCTTTTTTATTGCTGCATTATTTTTTTTATTTTTGTCTAGATGATTTGTATGAACTAAAATTAAATTAACAATCATTATTATTAATATAAGAATGGTTTATTAATTATTTGATTTTTAGATTGTTTTTTTATTTTTTTAAAATTTTATTATTATTTAAATATTCTACTTGCGTCACAATTGTTAACTTTATGTTTCGAATGTCCCTAAAGGGCTATGTAATTGTTAATGTAAGGTTAAGATAATCGAGTTATCGAAAGATACTAAATAGGGTATCCATAATGAATAACCAAGTGGAATCATTGACTTACTATGCAGCAACTAAAAAGTATGACTTACGTTTTCCTACGCTAAAGGAAGATCTTGATGTTGATGTGGTGATTATTGGTGGTGGTTTTTCTGGGATCCATACTGCGCTTGAGCTGTGTGAGAAAGGGATTACCAATATCGCTATTTTGGAAGGACGGCACCTTGGCTACGGTGGTTCAGGGCGTAATGGCGGGCAAGTAATGGCGGGCATTGGCCATGATATCGATGCAATCAAAAAATATGTCGGGCCAGAGGGTTTAGAAACGATTTTTAAACTCAGTAATATGGGCGCAGGGATCATGCGTGATCGTATCGCTAAATATGATATTGATGCAGATTTTTGCCGTGGTTACGCATACTTAGGTAGTAATAAGCGCCAAGAAAAAACCTTACGCAGTTGGCTAAAAGATTTTAAGTCAGTTGATCCTGATGAAGAAATTGAGTTTTACAGTGGCTCAGAACTAAAACAGATTATTGGTTCTGATGCTTATACCTGTGGGATCAAACACATGGGTGGCGGTCATGTTCATTCATTGAATTTATTATTGGGTGAAGCGAAAGCGATTAGTGAAATATATGGCGCTAAAATATTTGAAAATAGCCAAGTATTAAATGTGGAATATGGTAATACCATCAAAGTCAGAACTGCGATGGGAACAGTTAAAGCACAGAAAATGCTGTGGGCTTGCGATTCATTTTTAAATGGCCTTGAGCCGACGATTTACCCTAAAACTATTAATACTTACGCATATCAATTAATGACGGAAGAGCTACCTGATGAATTAATCGAGCAAATTAGCCCAATTCGTGGTGCTTATAGTGATATTCGTCCTGTAATAGATTACTACCGGGTGACGAATGAGAATCGCCTATTATTTGGCAGTTCCACTCATTTTCTTGAATATATTCCGTCTGATCTTAAAGCATGGAATCGTAATTTAATGCTAAAAGTCTTTCCTTACCTCAAAGACGTCAAAATTGAATTAGCTTGGGGTGGACCAATGGCATGTAGTGCAAATTTATTTCCACAAATTGGTTCATTACCACAACACAAAAATGTGTTTTATGCACAGGGCTATTCAGGTTTTGGTGTTACGCCAAGCCAGATTGTGTGCAAAGTTCTTGCTGAAGGGATGGTGGAAGGTTCTCATCGTTATGACTTAATGAGTTCTATCCCGCACGCCAATATTATTGGTAAAGATAGTCTGCGTAATGTGATTGTTTCGTTGGCAAAAATAATGCATCAGATATCCGGTTATTGGCAAGGTCGTCGCTAATTCGTTATCCACCTAATTAGTTTATTAAAATCGATTAAAGGTAAAAATTATGATTAGTCCATTACTGTTAAATAAACCACTACCTGAGTTATTGAATGTTGGTAGCGTGACAAATTTAGGCTCTGTGGTTGTTGAAGGCGATCCTCAAGCGAGTGTTGCAATGATCCACGGTGAACCAACGGATAACCTGACCTGCGGTATTTTTGCTTGTACTAAAGGCAAGTTCAAAATGGTATATCCATTTGATGAAATGGCGACAGTCCACGAAGGTTCGGTGAAGTTAACGGATGTGAAAACCGGTGTGACGGTTGAATACCATAAAGGCGATACCTGGTTTGCCGCGAAAGGTACCGAAGTTTTATGGGAAATTGATACACCACGCTTCGTAAAACATTACTTAGCTTGTGTAAATGCCTAATTAATTTCTATTGAGTGGAGTGATAACAATGAGCGAGTTAACCCTATTACCAGAAGTCAGTGAGTTTTTGAAGCGTCAGCACGGTCATTTTATCAACGGGTTACCGGTTTCTGGCAAAGGCGATACTTTTTTTGATGTTGTTAACCCAGCCACTGAACAGGTTATTGCTAAAGTAAAAGAAGGAACTTTAGCGGAAGTTGATGCCGCAATGGATGCGGCTCATGCTGCATTTAAAGGAGTTTGGGCAAACACGACACCAATGGAAAGAGGGAATTGCTTAAACCGCCTTGCTGACTTGCTTGAAAAGCACCTTGAAGAATTAGCCCAGTTAGAGACGTTATGCTCAGGTAAAACCATTCAATTATCTCGTTTTCTTGAAGTGGGGTCATCTGCGCAGTTTTTGCGTTATTTTGCCGGTTGGGCGACTAAAATCAGCGGGGAAACATTGAATGTTTCATTGCCTTCTTTTAATGGTGAGAAATATTCTGCATTTACCCAGCGTGAACCTGTTGGTGTTGTGGCTGGTATTATTCCTTGGAACTTTTCTATTATGATTTCCATTTGGAAATTAGCGGCTGCTTTAACATGTGGCTGTACGATTGTGTTGAAACCAAGTGAATTTACTCCACTAACTATGCTAAGAGTGGTGGAATTGGCAAAAGAGGCGGGAATTCCTGACGGTGTAATTAATATCGTAAATGGTGGTGGTCGTGAAGTTGGGCCGGCACTGATTCATCATCCACTTTGTTCTAAAGTGACATTTACGGGGTCTGTACCGACTGGGCTGGCGGTAGGGCGTTCAGCAATGGAAGGTAAATTAACCCGAGTAACACTGGAGCTTGGTGGGAAAAATGGTGCTGCATTCTTAGCTGACCTTCCGGTTGAAAAAATTGTTAATGGGATTATTGAAGCGGGGTATCTAAATCAAGGGCAAATTTGCGCGGCTGCTGAGCGGTTCTATATTCCATCTAAATTGATGGATGAAGTATTAGCGCAACTAAAAACGCGTTTGTCTGCGATGAAAGTCGGTTCTCCATTGGATGAAACAACCGAGATGGGGCCGCTGGCCAATAAAGCGCATTACGAAAAAATCTTAGGTTTGTTTGAAAAAGCTCGCCAAGAGGGTAGTGAAATTATTTATGGTGGCCAACCCATTGCAGGCGCTGGGTACTTTGTGCCTCCAACCATTATTCGTGCTAATAGCCCAGATGATGTATTGATGAAAGAGGAAACATTTGGGCCAATAGGGACTTTCTTGAGTTACGATGACGAAGAAGAACTTATTGAGATGATGAATAGCACTCCGTTTGGTTTAGCTGCGAGTTTATGGACAAATGATCTTAGTAAAGCAATGCGTATGATTTCACGCATTGAAGCGGGAACGGTATGGGTGAATATGCATACCTTCCTTGACCCCGCAGTGCCATTTGGTGGCATTAAGTCATCAGGTATTGGTCGTGAATTTGGTAGTGCCTTTATTGAGTATTACACAGAGTTAAAGTCTGTCATGGTGCGTTATTAGTGTTCAATTTATATTCAATTAATCAACATTTCCCGGCCATCGTGCCGGGTTTTTTATATTTGATAGATACTATGGCTTATTAATCAATTCAAAGACAAAGCTATTGTGGATGTTCATCCACGGCGGGTGGTCGTTAGATTTACTGTCATTTTTCTTGGTGAATGATAAACCCGGATGAAACAAGCTCGGTTCGGTTAGTCACATTTGCTTTAGTGAAGATATTGCGTAAGTGAGTCTTCACTGTTGATAGCGAAACCCCCAGTAATAATGCAATTCGCTTATTGCTCGCGCCTTCTCGTACTAAATGGATAATTTCTTGTTCTTTGGGGGTATAAGCCACTAAGGAATCAGGTAGTACATCAAATGTCATCAGCTCAGCGACAGGTAAAATAGTATTTAATCGCATGATTTCTTGTTGGCTAAATGTGCTGTCTCGCAGCACCGAAATCCCCGCAATAATTTTATTTTTACGACGAATAAATATTTCCGCCATATCAGTCATGTTATTTGGCTGCATAAAATCATGGAAAAAAGCTTGATTCTGCTGGCGTATTTCAGAATCCATTCTCACTAAGCGTAAATCATCGCTGCGAAAATGGTCAGGGTGTAAAGGATCTAATTGGTGAAAATAAGCGAGATACTCTTCATGCATTTTTGCCGGTATCCCGTGAAGAACGTAGTTATCTGGTTGGCAATGATCATTCACGAGGTAATACACCAATGCAGAAACCGGAATAATATGCGCAATGGTATTTAGGCAGCAATCAATCAATGTTTGTTGATGAGGCTCGAATAATGGTGAATTCATCATATTCCCTTGTGTACTAATCGAATTATTATCATGCCTCTTAATGGATTTAACATAAAATAAACATATTAATAACGTGAAGTTGATAGCAGTATTTAAAACTCATGAAAACCTCATGAATATTGATTTGCTGCTTTTTGGTATCTTTAGAAAGATATTTATTAATATATTAACAAGTGGTTTGTTTGTTACATATTGATATTACTTTAATTATTTTTTTTGTTTTTAAAAATATGGGTACTTTTCGCGAGCTATACTTTATTTCCCCTCTCTCTGGGTATCGTCCTTTAGAACGATAGCAGTGGATTTAAGCTTATTTCTATAGTGGATATGAAACCACTTTATTTTTACAAAAAATTCACATTAATAGCTAGGTAGAGAGTGAGAGGGAAGCAAGATGAATTTATCCTCAAAATTGTCGACACATTTAGAAAAAGGGAAAGTTGGCTTTCCGACCACCTTGGCGAGTTCTGCTGGTTTGATTATGGCCAGTCCTGTTATTTTAACCGTCACGAGTGGATTCGGCATCGGTGGCGATACGTTTGCCTTAGCGGTGCTACTCAGTTTCATCATGATGCAAGCTCAGTTAACTACATTTTCGGAGGCTGCGGCCATTCTCCCAACGTCAGGCTCAGTATATGACTATATCTCTTGTGGGATGGGACGCTTTTGGGCGATAACAGGTGCGCTTTCGGCTTACTTGATTGTGCATGTGTTTGCAGGAACTGCCGAAACTATTCTGTCAGGGATTATGGCTCTCGTTAATTTTGAGCATCTCAACACGGTCTTAGAGACCAGTAACTCATCTTGGATGGTTGGTGTTGGGTTGGTTGTCACGTTTGGTATCTTAAATGCATTTGGTATTGAAGCCTTTGGTAAGGTCGAGGTTGTACTGACATTTGCCATGTGGTCCACGTTAGTAATTTTTAGTGTGAGTGGTTTGTTGTTGCCATTTCATGTGGATATGGACGGCTGGTTTGGTCAGCCACTCAATACGGACCCAACACTAATACTGAGCTTTGTTGGTATGGCAATGTTCATGTTTGTTGGTTGTGAGCTAGTAACCCCAATGGCTCCTGAAATTAAAAATTCCGCGAAAGTGATTCCCCGTGCGATGACAACAGGTTTATTTTGTGTCGCACTCTGTATGGTGTTATTCGGTGCAGCGCTAGCGAACCAAGTGGAAAATGTGGTCGTTGACCCGCTGACAGGTACGCGTTTACTTGAAACACCGATGGCAATCCCTGCATTCGCCGAAATTGTTATGGGTGAGTTTGGTAAATACTGGATAGGTATCGCGTTATTACTGGCTGGTGGAGCGACCATCAATACGTTAATGGCAGCGGTTCCTCGCATTCTTTATGGAATGGCTCTTGATGGGGCATTACCACGCATCTTTGCTTATTTGCACCCTCGTTTTAAAACTCCAGTATTCGGTATTTTAGTAGCTGTGATGATCCCATGTTTGCACGCTTTTGCTATTCAAGGCGACCTTGATCGTATCATTCCATTGGTACTGGCGGCGGTGTGTTCTTGGGGTACGGCTTACTTGCTGGTAACGATTTCAGTAGTGTTATTGCGTATTCGTCGACCTGACTTACATCGAGCCTATCGTTCGCCTTTTTTCCCTATACCGCAAATTATTTCGAGTGTCGGGATTATTTTAGCGATTGTGTATATCACTCCACCAGGCATGAATAAATCGGATATCTATATTCCTTTTGCCATTATGTTAGGTTTAACAGCCGGATATGCATTAATTTGGACCGTTTTTGTACAGAAAGTGAACCCATTTAAACCTGTGGATGTTGAATACGTTTTATCTAATTCCTTCGCTGATGAAGAAATGGAAGGAGGCCAACTTGAGCCATTACGTAACCTCGCCTAAACCGTCTTTGTGGAAGAAAATCGGTAAGTTTACCCAGCAACGTTTGCCTGCCGGATATCAAACAGGATTGACTCTTAACCGTGTTGAGAAGGACATGGCGCCTTATCCATGTGAGTGGGGGGCACCCGGAGTGCTTCATGTGCAGCCTCAACCCGAATTAACGATTGAAGTGACTGAACGGCCAAGAAAATTGTTTCTCGCTTTTATTGTGTATAGCCGTTTTGCGGTATCTGGCCAATGTACAGATAGTATCAATGCAAAAATTGAAGTAAAAACCCGTGGGACTATAAAGAAGAAGCATATCCATTTTGTTTCGAAGCAGATGGATGGGCAGAAAGTTATTGAATGGCTGAATGAGTACCCAATTATTAGGCAAACATTAGAAGAGCTGGAATTTAATCATTGCGAGATAGAGTTTAGCCGAGGTCGTTGGCGTTGTGAAATTGAGCCTTACACGGCATCAGAAATGGTGAGCCGCATTCCCGCGACTCGCCGTTATTTGAGATTAATAAAAAAACAACGCTATTATTTATTGAGTGCGCTGCAGTTAATTAACCAACTGGTGGAAAAACGTGCTGTGAGCCATTGAGTTTAAAAGAGTTTTTTGATAGTAATAATTATTATCAATTGACTCACTGGAATTTGATGTGAAATCTTTGCCTCTTTTAGGTTGTATGTTGTTTTCTTCTGCGGTGATGGCAACACACGCTGACTGTATACGTTTATCTGAGCTTTCCTTTGCTGAAGGGGTACATGATAGCGAAGGTCATAGCTGCTTATCTTTTGAAGTATCGCAGCAAGATTTTATAAAACAACGCGGTGAAGGTCTTTCCAAGGTTCTATTATTGGATTCCAATAAACAGCCAGTGCGTGCATTGCAAGAGTACGGTTCAGTACAAGAACCTCATAGTGCGGATTATTTAGTATCAAAAAATGGGGTTTATTATTTAGCGTTGAATGGTGAGCCGGGTAAACCTTGGCAATTAAAGTTTGATGTCACCCAGTACCAGCCTTTAGCCATTAAAAAGGATAATGAACCGGTTACTCCTAAGCTGCAAAGTTTATTGGATGAATATTATCAAAATGGTGATACAAGCGCATTTTGGCAAGCCGTTGCCGCGCAAGGAACGCCACTGGTTGAAGATTTTTCAAATAGACAAAAACGGGTGACATTCCTTTGGCGTGGCGCGAAAGCAAACGCCTATATTTTAGGTGCGCCGTCAGGTAATCACGAAAGAATGGCCAATTTGGCGGGAACGGATATTTGGTATCGTTCTTTTATCATCCCTAATGATACGTTATCGCAATATAAAATTGCACCAGATATCCCTTCTGTACCGGAAGGCGGTTTTGCTCAACGTAAAGCAATTCTAGTCACCGCGCAGTCTGACCCATATAATTCTCACGTTATTCCTTCCCTAAATGTCGATAAATATAACCGTTTTTCGTTGTTATCATTGGCACCGAACATACGCCAGTGTCACTTTCCTGATGTAGAAAATCGGCAGATTAAAGGCCGTTTAGAGACTTTTACGTTGGTGAGTCAAATATTAAAAAACGAAAGAAAAATAACGGTTTATCAGCCTAATGTACCAATGGAAACACCGGCGTTATTGTTGCTATTGGATGGGCAAATTTACCTGCAAAACTATCAAATGGAGAAATTCTTTGATAAGTGGATGAATCAGGGGAGTTTTCCAGCTATGAATATTATATTTGTTGATAGCATAAATTCAGAGCGTCGTGGGGATGAGCTTCCCCCTAATGATGTCTTTCCTAAGTTGCTGGCGGATGAGCTCATGCCTCAATTAGCACAAATGGGAATTCAAGCATCTGCAAGCCATACGATTATTGCGGGTTCCAGTTATGGTGGGATTGGCGCGACATGGAATGCGTTACAGCATCCTGAAATCTTCGGTAATGTTATCAGTATGTCAGGATCTTATTGGTGGGCCCCAAAAGATAAAGACCCTGAGTGGTTAATTCGTGAAATCGAAATTATACCAACGCAACCTATCCGTTTTTTCCTTGAGGCCGGCTTATTCGAACAACGCGGTAGTTGGGGGGGAATTATTCAGAACCACTACCGATTACTGGATGTTCTAAAACACAAAGGTTATCAAGTTGATGCTATTGAGTTACCTAGCGGGCACGACTATGTTTCTTGGTGTGAAACGCTTTATGAGGGAACAAATCAACTTGTGTCACAATGGTAAATAGCCATAACACTGATTCACAACAAGCAGCTTATATTTAGCTGCTTTTTCACATTTATGACAAACGTCTTCATTTCGCCATAAAAGCGTCATTCAACTGTCATCTAGCTCCTTTAGCATGCCTGTCATTATTTGAAATACACATTTTCTCTTTTTATTATTGATTGGCAAGGAAACAGTTATGACTGGTAATTTTATGAAATCCCTTTTAGCTGTCACGGTAAGTACTTTAATTTTAGGAAGTGCAGTCCCTGCCTACGCGGCTGATAAAAATGATGCGGTGTCAGAAAACCGTGCGGCACAAGGTGATATCACAAAATTTGGTGGTGCGCGTCGTTTAGCGACAGAGCAAACTGATATCATGAAAGCGGCACTTCACAATGGCCAAGCCAAAAATGTGATTCTGTTTATTGGTGATGGTATGGGTGACTCAGAGATAACCGTTGCCCGTAACTATGCAGAAGGTGCTTCAGGGTTCTTTAAAGGAATCGATGCCTTGCCAATTACAGGCCAATATACCCATTATGCGTTAGATAAGAAAACCCAAAAACCAGACTATGTGACTGACTCTGCAGCGTCTGCCACGGCGTGGTCTTCTGGTGTAAAAACCTACAATGGCGCATTAGGGATTGATGTATTTGGCAACGATCATGAGACATTAATTGAGATAGCTAAACGTAATGGTAAAGCGACGGGTAACGTCACAACCTCTGAGATTCAAGACGCTACGCCAGCTGCACAGTTTTCGCATGTGAGTGCGCGTAAATGTTATGGCCCTGAGGAAACAGCAGAAAAATGTGCGGCTAACGCGCTAGAAAATGGCGGTCGAGGTTCAATTTCAGAGCAACTGTTGGTAACTCGCCCAGATGTCACCCTTGGTGGTGGAGCTAAGAGCTTCAAGCAAGAAGCAAAGGCGGGTGACTACAAAGGTAAAACGTTGGAGCAACAGGCGATTGAGCGTGGGTATAATATTGTGCGTGACGCTAAGTCATTAGACAGCATTACTGTTGCAAATCAAGATAAACCTGTTCTGGGCTTATTCCATGATGGCAACATGACTGTTGCATGGGAAGGCCCGAAAGCAGTTCATTACGGTAATATCAACAATGCGCCGTTAGAATGTAAACCGAATGCTAAGTTAGACCCGAATGCACCAACATTGGCTCAAATGACGAAAAAAGCGATTGAGCTGTTAGAAGTCAACCCAAATGGTTTCTTCTTGCAGGTTGAAAGTGCTTCTATCGATAAGCAAGACCATAAAGCAAACCCATGTGGTCAAATTGGTGAAACTGTCGCTCTCGACCAAGCTGTACAAGTCGGCTTAGATTTCGCTAAAAAACATGGTGATACATTAGTTATCGTGACCGCTGACCATTCACATTCAAGCCAAATTATTCCTGAAGGCACTAAGTCAACGGGTTTAACGCAGGCGTTGATTACTAAAGACGGTTCTGTGATGGTGGTAAATTACGGTAACTCTGAAGAAGATGATTCTCAAGAGCACACGGGTGCTCAGTTACGTGTGGCGGCTTATGGTCCACATGCGGCAAACGTAATGGGTCTGACTGACCAAACTGATTTGTTCTTTACCATGCGCGATGCAATGGGATTGAAGCAATAAACCAACCCTGTAGTAAAAATTCTCCGCAATAGGATGTTGCGGGGAGTTTTTTTATTTCTAGCCCTTTTTTTTCTTATTTTTCAACCATGCCTCAATGAACGTACTAAACATTTGCACTTCTTTTTTTATTCATTATCTTGATAAATTGATTTATTAAATAACAATAAATGTGCTTATTCATAGGCACGAATAATGAGAATGACATTATGAGAGAAGTTCGCGAACTGCAACGAGAGGAAATCCCATCTGTTTGGTCTATCGACCGCACTGAATTAATTGAAAACCTTTATCTATATCGAAATGGTGAGTTGGTGCTATCCAAGCAGCGGTTTGATATGAAAGGTTGGCCAGAAGGCGAACCTGAAGCTTATACCCCTCATTTGTTGGAAAGTTATGACCAAGGAGCGGTATTTCTTGGTATTTTTGAGCAGGGCAAGCTAATTGCTGCCGCAAGTTTAGATAATGTGTGGCGCGGCGAACAAAAAAATTTACTGCAATTGTCTTTCCTGCATGTGAGCCACTCACATCGTGGTAAAGGTTTAGCAGGGATGTTATTCCAACAATGCGCTGAAATGGCGATACAAAAAGGTGCAAAAGGCTTATATATTTCTGCGACACCTTCAGAAAATACGGTGCACTTTTATCAACATCTCGGTTGTTCCTTAATTGCCCAGCCTGACCCTGAATTATTTGCATTGGAGCCCGAAGATATTCATTTTATTTATCTATTTTCGTAAGTTTGTATTTTGTAAAATAAGTGTTAATTTATAGCGTGGTGAAATAAAAAAGCATTGAAATTTACTAGAAACTAGATATGATTGATAATCATTATCATTTAAGGGTGTTGAGGTCACTATGCCAACTAGCATATCAAAAACCACAGGTTTAAGGCGAATAGGTGCTGGCCTTTGGGGTGTTTTTGCTGTGATATTGCTGAGCATTGCTTATATACTC
This sequence comes from Providencia sp. PROV223, assembly GCF_028479245.1. Taxonomy (NCBI): domain Bacteria; kingdom Pseudomonadati; phylum Pseudomonadota; class Gammaproteobacteria; order Enterobacterales; family Morganellaceae; genus Providencia; species Providencia sp. PROV223. The sequence goes on along the minus strand of NZ_JAMPNG010000022.1, from coordinate 44,145 downwards.
AATAATATGGGCTTAGATAATCTAAAAATCATTATGATTACCATGATGGTAGCAACCGCTGGGATGCTATTTAATCGCGGTTCTCGTCGTTTATTGATTGTCCCCGCAGTTATTTCACTCGCATGTTTTATGATGGCCTTTGTTCTACAAAGGTAGTTCTATAATCTAATCAGTAAGTAAACAGAACAAAATAGAGAATTAGGGCAGCGCTAGTCGTACAAGGAAGGTCAAAATGGGCAGGGTGTTATAAACAATGACTGACCAGTGGTGCGAAAGGGGGGACTTGAACCCCCACGTCCGAAGGACACTAACACCTGAAGCTAGCGCGTCTACCAATTCCGCCACCCTCGCAATACTGTCTCGTCAATACTAAATTATTGTGGTTTATACAAAGTTAGTGGTGCGAAAGGGGGGACTTGAACCCCCACGTCCATAGGACACTAACACCTGAAGCTAGCGCGTCTACCAATTCCGCCACCCTCGCAATACCTAACTAAACTTTGATTCATCAATGCTTCTAACCAGCAATAATGTGGTGCGGATTTTAGGCTAATTTCGACGAACGTCAATAATTTTTTTATGAAGTATTTTTCGATTGATGAAAAAATGGCCGGTAAAGGAGCACCAGCCAATGAGTAGTATGATAAATTGTGCTTTAGTTAAATTATTAGCGATTAAATTAACGCTTAACTGCTTGGTAAACTTTAAATTTTCCTGTTTTGGCAAGTACTTCGTGACTACCAAAAGCTTTATCGAGCAAATCAGGGTAGGGTAAGAAAGCATTAGCTACGATGCGCAAACGTCCACCTTTTTTCAGGTATTTAGGGGCTTGGTAAATCATATTTTCAACCGCACGATAACTGGTATTTAGGCCATCATGGAATGGTGGATTTGAAATAATCCAATCAAATTTATCGTTAATATCAGAGTAAGCATCACTTGCGATGACTCTGCCGACCAGTTTATTGGCCTCAAGAGTGGATACTGCGGAATCAAGCGCAGACGCACTGACATCACTTAAGGTGAGTTTGATCTCTGGGTTTTGTGAGCCGATCACCGCAGCGATCACGCCATTGCCACAGGCGAGATCAAGCAGATCACCGCTCATTGGGTCAGTTAGCGTGGACAATAGTAGATCACTACCGATATCCAGCTCATTATGGCTAAATACCCCAGGTAATGCATTAATTCTAACATTATCAATTTGATAATGACGCCACCAGCGAGCAATATCAAAGGTGGTGGGTTGTTCTAATTCACCATAGTACAAGCCACAACGGCGTGCAGAGTCGATTTTTTGTAAATTAGCGATCCCTTCCATAATAGATTCGGCGCTTTTAACACCACTGCGATTCTCGCCGACGATAAAAATTTGGCTACCTGCAGCAAGGTGAGTACAAAGGTCATCGAGTTGGAAGCAGGCTTCTTGCTTGTTTTTTTGCCAAAAATAAATGAGAGTATCGCAAGGCTGGATAAATTCTGCTGGGGTTATGGCAGAGAATAACGCCATATCACCCATTAACGGTTGTAAGCGTTGCCAGTGATGATACTGGTTGGTGATGACGCGAACACTAGCTGCTTCTAAGGTTGCAGCGAGCTCATCCTGAATGTCACCAGCCAAAATGACATGACGATCTATAAAATGTTCGAGATGGCGTTGAATAACTTCGCTGGCAGGTGTCAGTAATGACATATTCTGTCAATCTCCTAAAATAATAAAAAAACCGATGACATCTTACCAAAGATAAGAGAAATAGCATTGCTCTGTTGGCGCTATTAATCCCCTTTGATAAGATGTGGTTGTAAAATTGCGACTGGAAAATCAAATGACACGACGTGACAGGCTTTTAGAACAAATGGGGATCACTCAATGGATGGTGAGAAATCCTGCCGTGTTACGTGGTGAACGTGGTGTAAGGATCCCAGCGTCGACTAAGCTTATTATTATTACTGATGAGAACCTTGATTTAAATAGCCAATTGCTAAAAGATGTTTTTCTTTCCATGAATATTGCACAGGACGATGTGGTTTGTGTCAATTCAGAGCAATTAGGTTTAATCCCAACACCAATAATAACACCATGTTGGGTATTAGGTGATGAAATCCAGCCTGAAGGTTCAAAAGTCATGTTTACTTCACCTGTTTTGTCTGAGCTAAGTACAAGCTGTAGCGCTAAACGGGCACTATGGAAACAAATTTATCAATATGATGAAAATTTCAACACTAAAGCAATCTGATCTTGCAACTGCGTACTTAATTGAGAAGTTAAGCCATGACTTTCCATGGACTGAGCGAGTTTTTTATGGAAATCAAGGGGAAAAGTATCATAACTTAAAAATTTCTGTTAATAATCAAATTATTGGTTATGCGATAACACAATGTGTTCTTGATGAGGCGACCCTATTCAATATTGCTCTCCACCCTGATTACCAAGGGAAAGGGTATGGCCGCTTGTTGCTAGAAGAGCTTATCAAGGAACTCATAAAGAAAGGCATTCTCACATTATGGTTAGAAGTGAGAGAATCAAATGCATCTGCTTTGCATCTATACGATAAGCTAGGTTTTCACCAAGTAACGGTACGTAAAGATTACTACCCTGCCAAAAAAGGCCGAGAAGATGCTTTAGTACTTGCTTTAACTCTATTTTCCGATGAATAAATTTAAGTAATAAATAATTTATTACTAATATAATTAAAACCCCAATATGTTGTCAGACATACTGGGGTTTGTGCTTTTAGTGATGATTATTTTTCAATTTCAGGAAGAATAGGTTTACTAATTATTTGGATATTATCTTTTAACTCTTTTTTGGCTGCAGCTTGTGCATTGACTTCTTCATTGAGGCCTTTATAGGTGGAGTAACACATAATTAGCATCATGATGGATAATGGCACCGCCATAGCAACCAGTGCGGATTGCAAACCTGATAATCCACCTGTCATAATTAGCACGATCGCGATTGCTGCAATAATGACTCCCCAAATGGTTTTAGTGACATGAGAAGGATTTGGGTTCCCATTTTCGCTGACCATTCCCAGTACAAATACCGCTGAGTTAGCAGAAGTAATAAAGAAAATCAGCACTAAGGCAATGGCTAAAATACTGATAAATGTTGATGCAGGGAAATAGTCTAAGAACTTAAACAATGCGGATGTGACATCGGTTTTTACGGCATCAGCCAGTGCTGTTTGGCCTAGATTTTGAATAAGATGGATTGCTGACCCACCCATGACTGCAAACCAAGCAAAAGCACTTAATACAGGAATAAATACTGCGCCAATCATAAATTCTTTGATTGTTCTTCCTTTCGATATACGAGCCACAAAGCTGCCAACTAGCGGTGCCCATGCTATCCACCAACCAAAGTAAAACAGTGTCCAGTTAGCAATCCAAGTACCGTCATTATAGGGTTCAGTGCGAAATGACATGCTGACAAAATTTTGGACGTAGTCTCCAATGCCTTGGAATAAGACTTTTAAGATAGTTTGGGTTGGGCCAGATAGAAAGATAAATGCCATCAATCCTAGAGCAAGTATGATATTTAAGTTTGATAGGTGTTTTATTGCCCCTTGTAGCCCGGAAATTGTCGAAGCAACATAAACAACAGTAATGATAGCAATCAAACCAATTTGTACATAAATACTAATGGGCAATCCCCATAAGTAATTCATACCACTGTTAACTTGTAGTGTACCAAAACCTAATGATGTGGCGATACCAATAACGACGGATAACATCACCAATATATTGATCCATTTCCCGACAGAGCCGTAGATCCGATCCCCAATTAAGGGATAGAAAACAGAACTAAGTGACGACGGGAGCTTTTTTCTAAATTGGAAATAGCCCAAAGCCACGCCGACGAGTGCATAACACGCCCATGCGGAAACCCCCCAGTGTAGATAGACATATTGCATGGCTGCTTTGGCCGACTGTTCTGTTGAACCTTGACCAACTGGTGGGCTGATATAATAGGAAACAGGCTCTGCCACTCCCCAGAACATCAAACTGATACCAATTGAGGCACTGAATAACATCGCAATCCAAGTGACTGTGCTGTATTCCGGCTTATCATTGTCATCACCAAGACGTATGTGACCAAATTTGGAAAATCCAAGAAACATACAAAAGCTGAAAAAGATAAAAACGGAACCTAGGATAAACCAACCTAGATTGTTATAGATAAAACTTAAGGCGGAATGTGAAAAAGCTTCCAGTTTATCAGGAATAAATGCCCCAAAACTGATTAACGCCAAACTAAAGGCTAGCGACACGTAAAATACGGATTTTTTGTGATTCATCATACCTCTTCTCCAGTTGCTCACTTATTTTTTTCTTTTATGAGAGTTGGCTTGCAGGGAATACTCGTTTTGTTTTTAAGGGTACTTTTTTGTTAAATGCTACTTTTGGTTTACAGAGAATAGCCATGCAAAGATTACGTAGTCAACAAGTAATTAACTAATTATTAACAGTTAAAATAATTACAATCTATATAATGCATTGTTATTTATTAAATAAATATTTTTGACTAAATTTTTATCAATATTTCATTTGATCATTAATGCGATCTGCATTAACATTCCTGAAAAAGATGTTAACTATAAGTTTACATAAGTGAGGGCAATTATGAGCAATGCAGCTAAAGTCATTTCGATTAATGATCACCTTGATATTGATAACGCATGGACAATCCCTGCTCGTTATTACACGTCTAATGATGTTTTTGAGTATGAAAAAGAAAAAATATTTGCTAATTCATGGGTTTGTGTCGCTCATGTTAGTGAGGTAAAAGAAAAAAATTCGTATATCACTCGTGAGCTCATTGGCGAAAGCCTCGTGATTGTTCGTGGTCGTGATGATGTATTGCGTGGTTTTTATAATGTCTGCCCGCACCGTGGACACCAGTTGATCAGCGGTGAAAGTGGTAAAGTCAAAAATGTGATTACTTGCCCTTACCATGCGTGGGCATTCAAGTTAGATGGTCAACTAGCACATGCGACCAATTGTGAGAATGTGAACAATTTTGAAGCAGATGCAATGTCATTGAGTAGCTTCCATGTTATTGAACATGCAGGGTTTATCTATGTAAATATGACAGTTGGTGAACCACAACCTATTGAAGAGCAGCTTCCAGGCTTAGCCGAAAAAATGCAAGAAGCATGTGCGGTGATTAGCGATTTAAAATTGGCTGCACGTTTTGTTAGTCATACACCAGCCAATTGGAAAACCATCGTTGATAACTATATTGAGTGTTATCACTGTCCAACTAACCATGTGAGCTTTGCAAGTTCCGTAGATGTTAACGTATACGAACACCAATTATTGGATAATTGGACTGTTCAAATTGGTAAAGCAAAACCCTCTGAGTCCTCTTATCAGTTTGATGAATCTGTTTTAGACCCTCGTTTCTTTGGTTTTTGGATTTGGCCAAGCACCATGTTCAATATGCCTCCTGGCGGGGATTTCATGACGGTGATTTATGAGTTTCCAGTGAACGCAGGGGAAACCTTGCAGCACTATGATATTTATTTCCTCAATGAAGAACTGACTGAATATCAGAAAAACTTAGTTGAATGGTATCGTACCGTATTCCGCCCAGAAGATCTGCGCTTGGTGGAAAGTGTACAAAAAGGATTGCGATCACGAGGTTACCGAGGCCAAGGGCGCATTATGGCTGACAGACAGCGTAGTGGAATTAGTGAACATGGTGTTGCCCATTTCCACAAAATTGTTGCTGGCGCACACACTGAGTAATCACGTTATCCATAAAAAAACAAAAGGAGAAGTCACAAATGCATCATTTAACTCACCCTGCGCTATTTCGTCAGTCATGCTACATCAATGGGCAATGGGTTGATTCAGATAAAAAAATCCCTGTGACTAATCCTGTTGACCAATCTGTGCTGGGAACAATTCCCAGCCTGTCAGTCACCCAAGTGGATGACGCGATTGAACAAGCGCATGTCGCAATGGAAGATTGGAGTAAGCTCACTGCTAAAGCGCGTTCTATCATTTTACGCCGCTGGTTTGAGCTGATTGAAGCCCATGTTGATGATCTTGGGCGTTTAATGACTCTTGAACAAGGTAAGCCGTTGCATGAGGCAAAAGGTGAAATTCGCTATGCGGCTTCCTTTATTGAATGGTTTGCGGAGGAGGGGAAACGTGTTTATGGGGAAAACATCCCTCAAACGGTGGGAAGTAACCGTCTTTCGACAATCAAGCAGCCGATCGGTGTTTGCAGTGCGATTACTCCGTGGAATTTTCCCGCAGCGATGATCACTCGTAAAGCGGCTCCAGCACTGGCTGCGGGTTGTAGTATTATCATCAAGCCAGCGACTGAAACGCCTTTTACGGCACTTGCCCTCGCTCAGTTGGCCGATGAAGCGGGCATTCCCGCAGGGATATTCAATATCATTACTGGGGATTCTCGTGTTTTAGGTGAACGTCTAACTAAACATGAGCTTATTAGTAAGTTTTCATTCACCGGTTCAACGCAAGTTGGCCGAGTATTGTCTGAGCAGTGTGCATCGACAATTAAAAAAACATCACTCGAACTGGGGGGAAATGCGCCTTTTATTGTTTTTGATGATGCAGATATTGATAAAGCGGTAAAAAGTGCGGTGCAAGCGAAGTTTCGTAATGGCGGGCAAACCTGTGTTTGTGTGAACCGTTTTTATCTTCAAGATGCTATTTTCGATGAATTTCAGTCCAAGTTCGTTGCAGAAGTCGCCAAATTGCAAGTCGGTAATGGCCTTGAAATAGGAACGGATATTGGGCCTATGATAACAACACGTGCCATTGATGGTATGAATGAGTTACTGCAAGATGCACTCGCGAAAGGGGCTCACCAATTAACCTTAGGTAGCGAAGTGGCGGAGTATGGCAATTTCTTTAATCCAAAAGTCCTTGTTGATGTTGATGACTCAATGAGGATTGTTCATGAAGAAATCTTTGGTCCCATTGCAACATTAATTCGTTTTAGTGATGAAAATGAAGTGATTGCTCGTGCCAATAATACGATTTATGGCTTAGCGGCTTATTTCTTTTCTCGTGATGTTAGCCGTGTTTACCGCGTTGCTGAAAAACTGCAAAGTGGCATGGTCGGTATCAATACAGGCTTAATTTCTAATGAAGTTGCTCCTTTTGGAGGAGTAAAACAATCAGGTTTAGGAAAAGAAGGCTCTCGATATGGCATTGAGGATTATTTAAGTACTAAGTATCTGTGTTTAGATATTGAATAATGAGAGGGGCACTGTGATGAACCAACAAAAAATTGCAGTCAATGTCAGTCGAATTGAGCAAATTAGCCCAAATATCAAAATGTTCGAGTTTGTTGCACAAGAGGGCGCGCTAATGCCTTTTAGCGCAGGTAGTCATGTCACCGTTCATATGGGTGAGCAGGCTGGTTTGCAACGTGCATATTCATTAATCAGTGACCCACAGCAATGTGGAAGCTATTGTATTTCAGTCTTACGTGATGAAAATTCGAAAGGCGGTTCGGCATTTATGCATGAGCACCTATCTGCTGGGGATAGTTTATATTTGTCCCCAGCGCAGAATTTTTTCTCATTAGCTGCGGATAACCAATGTAAGCATATTTTGATCGCAGGTGGGATTGGGATCACGCCTTTTCTTTCTTATCTCTATGAGCTAGAAGAAAATGAAATGGATTTTGAGCTTCATTACTGTTTTCGTGATAGTGCAACAGCGGCATTTCTTGAACATTTACAACAGCGTATTGGCTCGCGGTTATTTCTTTATGACAGCAGCCAAGGGCAGCGAATGTCTGTCGAACAATTGGTTAAAGCACAAGCGAGTAATAGCCATCTGTATGTATGTGGCCCTCAATCATTAATTAATGAGGTGATTGAAAAGGGTCATCAGCACCTTGGTGAATCACAGGTTCATTTTGAAAATTTTGGTGAAATTGCCAGTGAAGGGGATTCATTTGAGGTCTATTTTCAACGTTCAGGCTTTAGTTTGGAAGTGGGTAAAGACGAGTCTATTTTACAGGTAATCGAAGCTGATAAGCGCATTAACGTGGAATGTTTATGCCGTAATGGAGTTTGTGGGACTTGTGAGACGGCGATACTTGAGGGAGAGGCCGACCACCGTGACCACTACCTTGATGATGATGAAAAAGCCGAGCAAAAAACGATGATGTTGTGTGTTTCGCGAGCTAAATCTAAACGATTAGTTCTTGATTTATAATCAAAGCTGCCCCGCTTTAGCCATAAGTGGGGCAAGATACTGGTTTTAAATATCTTTTAATTCAAACATTAAAAAAGGCTGTTTTTCATCATTAAAGTGTTGATAAGCCGTAATTTGCTTATCTTGAAATACGATTTGCCCCCGCCCAGTGCGAAATACTTCATCTAACCATGGCTTATGGTTGATCACTAATTGATACAATAAACGTTGTAGTTCAAGGTAATCTATTTCAGTCGATTGGTTGTGTAAGTTGCTGGCTAATATTTCACCTGCTTTATCGGTAAATACGACTAAATGATTGAAATGGGACAATAAGACGTCGAAATAGCATTTGATTTTACGCAGGCGCAGTTCGGTATTTTTACGTTCTGTGTTGTCTAAGCTGATCCCAACCAGTTTTGTCACTTTGCCATTCGGGCCTTTGACCCCTGTCGCTCGGGAGGTGATCCAGCGGTAATCGCCTTCCCAGTTAATTTTAAAATCCATTTCATGGGCACCACCTTCACGGATAATTTTAGAATATCCATTGACCAGTTTTTCTTTGGAGTCATGGCTCATTAAGGCCCAGAAATCTTCATTACTGGTGATTTTAATGCCATAAACGGCTTCAACGTTGTCCGAGTAGTTCAATTCTCCCGTTAATAAGTCCCACTCCCATGTCACGATATCTGCCGACTCTTGAAGATGAACTTCGTTGATGTTGCGCATGACACCTGAATTGCTAACAGTAACTTGGTTATTGGTATATTCACCGTATTTCAACCATATTTTGTCGACATCCAATAACGTGGCGAGCTTTTCAAGATTATCTTCATCAATCATACCGCCTTTTGTCCACTTATTAACCGCCGTTCGGGAAACCCCAAGGGCTTCAGCTGCTTTTAATTGACTCATTTTTTTCTGTTTTAGCAATTTCAACAAACGTTCTTTGAATGTCTCTGTTTCTGTCATCAATTCATGTTTACCTTATAACTTATGGGGTTAACTAAAAACCATGTGATAAGTGAGTAGCAAGGTATTGCTCTAGATTTTCGATAAAGACTCTAAGATTAGCACTCGTTCGGAGACTTCTCGAATATACAGCATAAACATCTGCGGTTTGGTGCCATTGCGGTAACACTCGTACTAATTGGCCAGACTGTAACTCAGGCTGCACACTCCATTGGGAGCGCAATAGGATCCCTTCGCCACTTAAACACCATTGTTTCGCGACTTCACCATTGTTGACGGTTAATTTGCTATTGGGGGTGACCGTCATACTTTCTTGCTGTTGTTCAAGCTTCCATACGGCGGGGGCTTGGTTGCGCTCTTTAATCGCAATACAAAAGTGTTTTTGTTCTAACTCTTGTGGATATTTTGGGTAGCCGTGTGTTGCTAAATAGGCTGGTGAAGCGCACAGAATTCGTTGGTTTTGTGCAATTCGCCTAGCAATAAATTGCTCTGCTATTGCACCGCCAATACAGATATCAACATCAATATTTTCACTAATAATATCGACAGACTTATCGGTCAAAGTGAGATCAATGCCTAATAAAGGATGATTCCCCCGTAATGTGAGGATAAACGGGTTAATATAGGTACTGCCAAACCCTGTGCTACAACTGATACGTAAATTGCCGCGGATCTCTTCGCGACAGGCGTTGAGTTGCTGTTGCATCTGTTCCAATTCAGCTAGCATCACTTCACTGCTACGTAAAATAATTTGCCCTTCGTGAGTTAGCTTAATTGAGCGAGCAGTCCTAAAAAATAAAGTTTGTCCTAAATTTTCTTCTAGCAATTTAATGCGTTTAGAAACATAAGCTGGGGACACCAACAGCTGTGAAGCCGCTTGAGAGAAACTCATCAAGCGGGCAACTGTGACAAAAACGCGGATATCCTCTAACGAAGGAAGCTTGTTCATAGTTTGTAAACCTAAGGATTACACTTCATATCTATACTTTATCACAGCAACCCCTAAACTGGAGAACAAACAGATATAATTCATTTATCAGAGGTTTTCACAATGTCACAATTTAATATAGCGGTTATTCCTGGTGATGGTATTGGTACCGAAGTGATCCCTGAAGGATTAAAAGTATTAGTAGCAGCAGCCAATAAACACAATGTAAAACTTAACTTTACCCATTTTGATTGGTCATGCGAAACCTATCACCGTACTGGGCGCATGATGCCTGAAGATGGCTTAGAACAGTTGCAAAAATTTGATGCGATTTTCCTCGGCGCGGTAGGGTTCCCTGGTGTTCCTGATCATATTTCATTATGGGGGCTGCTATTACCCATCCGCCGCGCTTTTAACCAATATGTTAACTTACGCCCTGTACGCTTATTTGATGGCATTAAATGCCCACTAGCAGATAAAAAACCGGGAGATATTGATTTTTATGTCGTGCGTGAAAACGTTGAAGGGGAATATTCTGCTATTGGCGGTATTCAGTACGAAGGTACGGATGAAGAAATGGTATTGCAACAAAGTATTTTTACCCGTAAAGGTACCGACCGTATCTTAAAATATGCTTTTGATTTGGCGCAGTCACGCGAGAAAAAACATTTAAGTTCAGCGACGAAATCTAACGGGCTATTTCATTCAATGCCTTATTGGGATAGCCGTGTAGCCGAAATGGCGAAGCAATACCCAGATATCAAAGTTGACCAATTCCATATTGATATTTTTGCAGCAAACTTAGTGAGAATGCCAGAGTTCTACGATGTGATTGTCGGGTCAAACCTGTTTGGTGATATTTTGTCTGATTTAGGGCCTGCTTGTACGGGAACTATTGCGATTGCGCCATCGGCCAATATTAACCCAGAAAAACAATTCCCATCGATGTTTGAGCCTGTTCACGGGTCAGCACCTGATATCGCAGGGCAAAATATTGCCAACCCGATTGGGACGATTTGGGCAGCCGCCATGATGATGCAGCATTTGGGGTGCCCCGAGATGCATGATTCTATCATGTCCGCAGTAGAAACAGCGATTAAACAACGTCAGCATTTGACTCGCGATATGGGAGGCAATGCCAGTACACAGGCGCTAGGGGATGAAATTACCCGTTTAGTCAGTGCCTAGAGGCGGTGTTTATTGAATCAATTTAGTGAGCCATCGGGGGACTGTTTTGCCTGTTCCTCGATGCTTTGATTGTTAATACCCCCAAGATCTGCGAAAATATCCGCCAATTTTGATTAACAAGACGGATTTGCGACGCCAAGAGCCACATTGAGCCTCTTCGAATGCTTATACAAATCTGTATATAAACGAAAAGAACGGTTAAATGACAGATCAGAACTTTCTCCATGAAGTTAGCACACGCAGAACGTTTGCTATCATATCCCACCCCGATGCGGGTAAAACCACAATCACTGAAAAAGTGTTATTGTTCGGGCATGCTATTCAACGTGCAGGTACGGTAAAAGGCCGTGGCTCTAATCAACACGCTAAATCTGACTGGATGGAAATGGAAAAGCAGCGTGGTATTTCGATTACTACCTCTGTCATGCAGTTTCCTTATAATGATTGTCTTGTTAACTTACTGGATACCCCAGGGCACGAAGACTTCTCCGAAGATACTTACCGTACATTAACGGCGGTTGACTGCTGCTTGATGGTGATTGACTCCGGTAAAGGGGTTGAAGACCGGACACGTAAGCTGATGGAAGTTACCCGTCTACGTGATACTCCAATCTTAACTTTCATGAATAAATTGGACCGTGATATTCGTGATCCAATGGAATTAATGGATGAAGTGGAAAATGAGCTGAAAATTGCTTGTTGTCCAATCACATGGCCTATCGGTTGCGGTAAATTATTCAAGGGTGTTTATCATTTATTACGTGATGAAACAATCCTATACCAAACAGGCCAAGGGCATACGATTCAAGAAGTCCGTATAATTAAAGGGTTAAACAACCCCGATCTCGATGCCGCTGTTGGTGAGGAACTAGCCGCGCAGTTACGCGATGAGCTGGAATTGGTTCAAGGGGCATCCCATGAATTTGACCATGATGCATTTTTGCAGGGTGAATTAACCCCTGTCTTTTTCGGCACTGCATTAGGTAACTTTGGTGTTGACCATATGTTAGATGGCTTAGTTGAATGGGCTCCACAGCCGCAGCCACGCCAAACAGATTTACGCCAAGTTAATGCGACAGAAGAAAAATTCACCGGTTTCGTATTTAAAATTCAAGCGAATATGGACCCGAAACACCGTGACCGTGTTGCATTTATGCGTATTGTTTCAGGTACTTATGAAAAAGGCATGAAACTACGCCAAGTGCGTATCAAAAAAGATGTGGTTATTTCTGATGCTTTAACCTTTATGGCGGGGGATCGCTCTCAGGTCGAAAACGCCTATGCAGGGGATATCATTGGGTTACACAACCATGGCACGATTCAAATCGGTGATACCTTCACGCAAGGTGAAGAACTCAAGTTTACGGGGATTCCTAACTTTGCCCCTGAATTATTCCGCCGTATTCGTTTACGTGACCCATTAAAGCAAAAACAACTGTTAAAAGGCCTCGTTCAGTTATCTGAAGAGGGGGCGGTACAGGTTTTCCGCCCGTTAACTAACAATGATTTAATTGTTGGTGCGGTAGGGGTGCTGCAGTTTGACGTGGTAGTTTCGCGTTTGAAAAGCGAATATAACGTTGAAGCTATCTATGAAGCCGTTAACGTTTCTACTGCGCGTTGGGTTGAGTGTGATGATGCGAAGAAATTCGAAGAGTTTAAACGCAAAAATGAGCAAAACTTAGCCCTTGATGGTGGCGATAACTTATCTTATATCGCACCGACTATGGTGAATCTTAACCTCACCAGTGAACGTTACCCTGACGTTAAATTCCGCAAAACACGCGAACACTAATTGCGTTGATGGCCCACGGCTAACAATAGTCAGTGGGTCATCTTATTTCGAACTTCATTTAAAGCTTCTTTTTCTGTTTTTTGGTGCTTATCATCAAGAATATTCTGTCTTTATTACCTTTCTCTTTATTTTTTATATTTTTTTACTTAGGCTATATTATTCGTTGTCCATTGCAGTGAAAGGAAGGTTTTTATGAAAAAAGCAAAACTATTGAGCGTGTTAGGAGTTATTGGGTTGAGCTGGGCGCTCGCAGCTTGTAGCTCATCATCGGATAGTGCTTTGAAAAAACAAGCTTCAGAAACGTGGGACAGTGCATCTAAGACAGTGGAAATGGCCGGTAAAGACACTGGGAATGCCATTTCGAGTGGCGCTAAAAATACCGGTGAGTACATTGATGACTCAGCGATTACTGCGGACGTAAAAGGAAAATTACTGGGTACGAAAGGTATTTCGAGTAACAGCGTATCAGTTAAAACCGTCAATGGTGTTGTTTACTTATCAGGCTTTGTAAAATCAGCCGATCAGATAGATAAAATTACCCAAGTCGCCTCTCAAGTTAAAGGGGTAAAATCAGTACAAAATGGTTTAGTGATTGCTAACTAATCTATAAATAAATGTCTCAATAGCTCATATTGCTGAATATTTATTGTACAATCTTGATAGGGTGGGCTTTCAAAAGGAAGCTCATTCTGTTTTTGAGCTATTTCAAATGAACTTCTGTCATCTAGAGGCATTATGGGAAAACACGTTTCAGTTACACTTGGCACGATTGAGCCGCTTGCATTCTTTGATAATATTAACTCGGGAAAAACTGCCCTGATTTGTGAAGGTGGCGGCCAACGAGGGATTTTTACAGCGGGTGTACTGGATGAGTTTCTTATTTCTGACTTCAACCCTTTTGATCTGATGATAGGTACTTCAGCAGGGGCTCAAAACCTGTCTGCGTATATTTGTGGGCAAGCGGGTTATGCGCGCCGTGTGATCACTCGCTATACGACCAATTCGGCATTTTTTAATCCACTACGCTTTATCCGTGGAGGCCATCTGATTGATTTAGATTGGCTCGTCGACACCACAGCAAAAGAATTCCCATTACGTATACAAGCAGGGCTCGATTTATTAAATTCAGGTCGTGAATTCTATATGGGAGCAAGCCGCAGTGATGATTTTTCAGCCGCTTTTCTAAAACCTGACGCTGACAATTGGCTCGATATTATTCGCGCATCCAGCGCTATCCCTGGCTTTTACCGGGCAGGTGTCGAATTTGATGGCACGCTTTACCAAGATGGTGGCATTAGTGCAGCTATCCCAGTTGAAGAGGCATACCGCCGCGGTGCAGAGACTATTGTGGTGATCCGTACCGTTCCTTCCCAAATGTATTTTACCCCTGAATGGGTGAAAAGAATGACTCGGTGGCTGGAAGGGGATAAGAATGGCCTACAACGTATGGCTGCGATGCTGAAAGTTCATCTGAAAAGCTACCGTAGAACACAAGAATTTATTGAAAACCCACCAAAAGATGTACAGGTCTTTGAGATTTATCCACCTGTTCCACTGAAAAGCAGTGCACTGGGCAGTAAGGTGTCTTCGCTTAATCAAGATTACCATACGGGGCGCCGGTGTGGTCGTTATTTTATTGCTGCACTGGGTAATGCCTTTGAGCACAACACAAATCGCTTTAGCCATACCTTGGCACAAAAAATTGAGTCTAATCCATTAGATATTCAGCTTGAGCCACAAGTACCGAACGAACTCATTCCGGAATTGGTGGCAGAGCCTGTCACGTCAATGCCTTTGGCCGCAATATCAGCAAACGAAAATCGTGATGGCTAAACATCAATTTATCGATACCCATTGCCATTTTGATTTCCCTCCTTTTAGTGATTCCTTCGCTGAAAGTTTGCAGCTTGCTCGACAAAGTGGCGTGAGTGATATTGTTATTCCTACCGTGAGTGTGGATAATTTTGCACGAGTTTGGCAACTGGCACAGCGGTATTCGCAGTTACATGCTGCTATGGGGTTTCATCCGTTATATTTGAGCCAGTTTCAAGAGCAACACATTGATATTTTGGTTGATTATCTTAACCAAAAAAATAAAAAGTGTGTGGCGATAGGGGAAATTGGGCTCGACCTCTATATGCAAAACCCTCAGTTTGAACGCCAGCAAGTGGTATTGTCCGCCCAATTAAAGCTAGCGAAACAGTTTGATTTACCAGTTATTTTGCATTCACGTAAAAGTCATGACCCATTAGCGGCGATGTTGCGTCGTTTTGATGTTCCTGCTCGTGGAGTCGTACATGGCTTTGCTGGTAGCCTATCTCAAGCGCAAGCCTTTGTTAAACTGGGTTATTATATTGGTGTTGGTGGGACAATTACCTATGAAAGAGCGAATAAAACTCGCTATGTGATGTCACAACTTCCTTTGACTTCATTATTATTCGAAACGGATGCTCCCGATATGCCTGTTTCAGGTTTCCAAGGCGAGCCAAATCGACCTGAGCGTATTGAGTGGGTTTTTCGTTCATTATGTGAGCTTCGCCACGAATCCCCTGCAGAAATAGCCCAACAACTTTACAACAATAGTTTGTCGTTATTTAATCTTCCTCAGTAAAACCGTATACATAATCATAAATAATATTTATATAATTTCATTAATTAGCTATTTAAATCTATTTAGTTTTTATTGTGGCTAATTGGGATTTTAGTGTCTTTCCAGACTAAACTGAGTTGATTTTGTGATTTTTATCACATTACTTGAATTTTTGTTGTTTATTGCAGTATGTATTTGTGATGAGTATTGCGGGTTATTGGTGATGACTAGGTATAATCATTAAACTAAGAGTCAAGGCGACTTACACGTTTCCTTATATATCAACCTAAAATAAAGTGAACAGGGATCCTTCCATGCAGCTCATTATGAGTATTATCGGAATGGCGGTACTTATCGCGATAGCTATTCTATTTTCCAGCAATCGCCGAGCAATTAGGCTACGCACAGTTGGCGGCGCATTTTTAATTCAATTAGCCATTGGTGCATTTGTTCTTTATGTTCCAGCGGGGCGTAGTGTGCTCCAAGGGATGTCTGACGCGGTTTCTAAAGTTATTGGATATGGTCAAGATGGGATGAGCTTCATCTTTGGCGGTTTGGTTTCCGATAAAATGTTTGAACTGTTTGGCGGCGGTGGTTTTATTTTTGCTTTCCGCGTTTTGCCAATCATTGTTTTCTTCTCTTCATTGATTGCTGTCCTTTACTACTTAGGGATCATGCAGTTAGTGATTAAAGTACTTGGTGGTGGCCTGCAAAAAATATTGGGAACCTCAAGAACAGAATCGTTATCTGCGACAGCAAATATCTTCGTTGGGCAAACGGAAGCGCCATTGGTTGTTCGTCCTTATATTGCAACAATGACGACATCAGAGTTATTTGCCATTATGTGTGGTGGTTTAGCTTCTGTCGCGGGTTCAGTTTTGGCGGGCTATGCACAAATGGGTGTACCAATGGAATACCTGATTGCGGCCTCCTTTATGGCTGCTCCAGGTGGTTTGTTATTCGCCAAACTGATGGTTCCAGAAACAGAAGATGTAAAAGATAGGGTTGATGCGACAGATTTAGTCGCTGAAGATGAACGCCCTGCTAATATCATTGATGCGGCCGCTTCTGGGGCATCATCAGGGATGCAACTAGCGCTGAACGTGGGTGCAATGTTATTGGCGTTTATCGCTTTGATTGCATTGATCAATGGTATCTTAGGTGGCATTGGTGGCTGGTTTGATTATCCACAGCTGTCACTGGAATTACTGTTAGGTTGGTTATTTGCCCCAATCGCATACTTAATTGGTGTGCCGTGGAGTGAAGCGACAATTGCCGGTTCTTTCATCGGCCAAAAAATTGTCGTGAATGAGTTTGTTGCATTCATGAATTTTGGTGAATACATGAAAGCGGATGCTGAAGTTCTGGCGGCAGGTAAACAAGTACTTTCTGACCATACTAAAGCGATTATTTCGTTTGCATTATGTGGTTTTGCTAACCTTTCATCCGTCGCTATCTTACTCGGTGGCTTAGGCGGAATGGCGCCAAATCGCCGTGGTGATGTTGCTCGTTTAGGTATGAAAGCGGTTATGGCCGGTACCCTGTCTAACTTAATGAGTGCAACGATTGCTGGCTTTTTCTTGACATTAGGCGCAGCAGCAGTCATTTAGTTTATGTATCTGGTGGTAAGATTAATATCATCTCAAATAAGTCAATCGGAAGGGCAATAGTCCTTCCGTTTTCATTTTGATTCGCTATATTCTTTTGTGACTTTTTATATCAATCGTAAATTTTCAACTATTCTTAACTTAGTCAATTAATGATGAAGAATATATTGAAAAGCCATTTGAGAGAAAAATGGATGGCGAGAGATGTTATAATTAGATTTTGATCACATTTTTTATTTTAATAATGTAACATTCAGTCGATTAATGTGATTTGTAGCACATAAAATGGCATCATTCCATGGTCAAATAGGCATTAGTAAGCTGCTATGGAACTGCTAGTTCTCAGAGTCTAGGACTCTAGGGCATGATGCGGTGAGAAGGATCTCAGCTGCTCAGTTCGGAAAGCATCCGACTAGCATCTTTAAGGAACCAAGCCCGCTCGCCAACAAAGAACGTGTCGTTCTGAAGAATTAACAACGTTGGAGAGTTATATGACTGATTTAAAAGCGGCCGCACAACGCGCGCTGTCCCTTATGGATTTAACCACTTTAAATGATGACGATACTGATGCGAAAGTCATCGCACTGTGCCATCAGGCGAAAAGCCCTGCAGGCAATACAGCAGCAATCTGTATTTACCCTCGTTTTATTCCAATTGCACGTAAAACATTACGTGAACAAGGCACTCCAGATGTACGTATTGCAACGGTCACAAATTTCCCTCACGGTAACGATGATATTGATATCGCATTAGCTGAAACTAAAGCGGCGATTGCTTACGGTGCGGACGAAGTTGACGTGGTATTCCCTTATCGCGCATTGATTGCCGGTAATGAGAAAATTGGTTTTGACTTAGTGAAAGCCTGTAAAGACGCTTGCGCGGCAGCCAATGTGCTGTTGAAAGTGATCATTGAAACCGGTGAGTTAAAAGATGCGGCATTAATCCGTAAAGCTTCTGAAATTTCCATTAAAGCGGGTGCTGATTTTATTAAAACCTCAACAGGTAAAGTGCCTGTTAATGCAACATTAGAAAGCGCAGAAATCATGATGCAAGTCATTCATGATATGGGGGTGGAAAAAACTGTTGGTTTTAAACCTGCTGGTGGCGTACGTACCGCAGAAGAAGCGGCAGAATATTTAGCGTTAGCTGGTCGAATTTTAGGTGATAATTGGGCAGATAGCCGTCATTTCCGTTTTGGTGCTTCTAGTTTATTAGCAAATTTATTAAATACGCTGGGTTTTGACGTTAAAAAATCAAGCAGTAGCTATTAATTTTCGCAATATTGTTAGCCGATAAATTCGACTTTAAAGGAGCATATTGTGTTTCTGGCACAAGAAATTATCCGTAAAAAACGTGATGGTAAGCCATTAAGCGAAGAAGAGATTCGTTTCTTTATTAATGGTGTTCGCGATAACTCAGTTTCAGAAGGTCAAATTGCTGCATTGGCAATGACTATCTATTTTAATGATATGACCATGCCTGAGCGTGTTGCATTAACGCTAGCTATGCGTGATTCAGGAACGGTGCTGAACTGGAAATCACTCAATCTCAATGGCCCATTAGTTGATAAACATTCAACTGGTGGTGTGGGTGATGTCACTTCATTAATGCTAGGCCCAATGGTCGCAGCGTGTGGTGGCTATATACCGATGATCTCAGGCCGTGGTTTAGGCCACACCGGTGGCACATTAGATAAACTCGAAGCGATCCCTAATTTCGATATTTTCCCAGATGATGCGCGTTTCCGTGACATTATCAAAGATGTCGGGGTAGCAATTATTGGGCAAACCAATTCATTAGCACCTGCAGATAAACGTTTTTATGCAACCCGTGATATCACTGCGACAGTAGATTCTATTCCGCTAATTACGGCTTCAATCTTAGGTAAAAAATTGGCTGAAGGCCTTGATGCTCTGGTGATGGACGTTAAAGTTGGCTCAGGTGCATTTATGCCAACTTATGAGAAGTCAGAACAGCTAGCTGAGTCTATTGTTAAAGTCGCGAATGGCGCAGGGTGTAAAACCACCGCATTATTAACTGACATGAATGAAGTACTGGCATCCAGTGCCGGTAACGCCGTTGAAGTGCGTGAAGCTGTACAATTTTTGACAGGTGAATACCGTAATCCACGTCTTTATGAAGTCACCATGGCGCTATGCGTAGAAATGTTAGTGTCTGGCTCATTAGCCGCAAACCGCGAAGAAGCACGTCAAAAATTACAGGCAGTATTAGACAATGGTAAAGCGGCAGAAGTGTTTGGCCGTATGGTTGCAGCGCAAAAAGGGCCAGCTGATTTTGTTGAAAATTACAACAAATACCTGCCGACTGCAGTGCTGAGCAAAGCGGTTTATGCACCAAAAGACGGCATTATCACGCAAATGGATACACGTGCGCTGGGAATGTCTGTCGTGACTTTAGGTGGTGGTCGTCGTAAAGCGACAGACCCAATTGATTATAGTGTTGGTTTGAGTGATATCGCTGCGTTAGGTGCCAAAGTGGATACCCAAACGCCACTGGCAATTATCCATGCAAATAGTGAAAAAGCGTGGGAAGAAGCCGCGAAGGAAGTGCGTGAAGCGATGGTGATTGGTGATAAAGCACCTGAAGCTACACCAATGGTTTATCGCCAAATCAGCGAGTAATACACAAGATTTTAGTGGTATATCGTATTTAAAAATACCGCAGGAGAAAAATATGAAACGCACATTTATTATGGTTTTGGATTCCTTTGGGATCGGTGCTGCACACGATGCACATAAATTTGGTGATGAAGGCTCAAACACACTGGGTCACATTGCAGATGCTTGCGCACGTGGCGAAGCGGATATTGGTCGTAAAGGGCCTCTGCATTTACCGAATTTAACAAAATTAGGTTTAGGTAAAGCAGGAGAAGAATCAAGCGGTTCATTCCCTGCAGGCCTTGATCCTAATGCAGAAATTATTGGCGCATACGCTTATGCGAGCGAAATTTCTTCGGGTAAAGATACCCCGTCAGGTCACTGGGAAATTGCGGGTGTACCTGTGCTATTTGATTGGGGTTATTTCTCTAATGAAGAAAACAGCTTCCCACAAGAGCTGCTGGATACTTTAGTCGAGAAAGCAAACTTGCCGGGCTATTTAGGTAACTGCCATTCATCCGGTACAGTTATCCTCGATCAACTGGGTGAAGAGCACATGAAAACCGGTAAACCGATTTTCTATACCTCTGCTGACTCCGTATTCCAAATTGCGTGCCACGAAGAAACTTATGGCTTAGATAAACTGTATGAGCTGTGCGAAATCGCACGTGAAGAGTTAACCAAAGGTGGTTATAACATTGGCCGTGTTATCGCGCGTCCATTTGTTGGTGATAAAGCCGGTAACTTCACACGTACAGGTAACCGTCATGACTTAGCGGTAGAGCCACCAGCACCAACAGTATTGAAAAAATTAGTTGATGAAAAACAAGGTGAAGTGGTTTCTATCGGTAAAATTGCTGATATTTACGCTCATGTTGGTATCACTAAGAAAATTAAAGCCACAGGTATTGATGCACTGTTCGATGCAACGGTAGAAGAAATGAAACTGGCGGGTGATAACACCATCGTTTTCACTAACTTTGTGGACTTTGACTCAGCATACGGCCACCGCCGTGATGTGGCTGGTTATGCCGCAGCATTAGAATTGTTCGACCGTCGTTTACCTGAACTAATGAAATTAGTTAAAGAAGATGACATTCTGATTTTAACCGCTGACCACGGTTGTGACCCAACTTGGCCAGGTACAGACCATACCCGTGAGCACATCCCAGTACTGATTTATGGACCAAAAGTTAAACCTGGCTCATTAGGTCACCGTGAAACGTTCGCGGACATTGGGCAGACAGTCGCTAAGTACTTTGATTTGTCGCCGATGGAGTATGGTAAACCAATGCTCTAACACCCATTACCCGTCATTCTTTGAGCTGTCGCGGTGTTGGCTGCATAAAATCCCCCTAATCACATACTTATGTATGCTCATAGGGATGATTTTCTTTGCCGCCTAGCGACAACTCAAATTATTTAGGGTAATTGTGCGCAGTTAAAGGTAATGGGCAAGGCTTTGCCGTCATTCTTTGAGCTGTCGCGGTGTTGGCTGCATAAAATCCTCCTAATCACATACTTATGTATGCTCATAGGGATGATTTTCTTTGTCGCCTAGCGACAACTCAAATTATTTAGGGTAATTGTGCGCAGTTAAAGGTAATGGGCAAGGCTTTGCCGTCATCTTTTTTAAGAATAAGGTGGGGAACCACCTTATTCATTTAAAAAAATTTAATCATTTAAAGGGAAATAATCATGGCAACTCCACATATTAATGCAGAAATGGGTGATTTCGCTGATGTCGTTCTGATGCCAGGCGACCCATTACGTGCAAAATACATCGCTGAAACCTTCCTTCAGGATGTTCGCCAAGTCAATAATGTGCGTGGCATGTTAGGTTTTACAGGGACTTATAAAGGTCGTAAAATTTCTGTTATGGGTCACGGTATGGGGATCCCTTCATGCTCCATTTACGCGAAAGAACTGATCACTGACTTTGGTGTAAAAGTGATTATTCGTGTGGGTTCATGTGGCGCAGTAATGGATGACGTCAAATTGCGTGATGTTGTGATTGGTATGGGCGCTTGTACTGATTCACGTGTTAACCGTCAACGTTTTAAAGAAAATGATTTTGCAGCGATTGCAGACTATGACTTAGTCCATAATGCGGTTGAAGCGGCAAAAGCAAGAAACGTGAATGTGCGTGTGGGTAACTTGTTCTCAGCAGACCTATTTTACTCACCAGATCCTGATATGTTCAAAGTGATGGAAAAATACGGCATCCTAGGTGTTGAAATGGAAGCTGCGGGTATTTATGGTGTTGCCGCTGAGTTTGGTGCACGTGCATTAACGATTTGTACCGTTTCTGACCACATCAAAACTGGCGAACAAACAACGTCAGAAGAACGTCAAACCACGTTCAATGAGATGATTGAAATTGCACTGGACTCCGTGCTGTTAGGCGACAAATAGTCGTTAGACGTTTTCATTATGCGCTAAAATGCCACCTATTGTGTGGCATTTTTTTATCGCTATTTTTTGATCCTACTCATCATCACCGCATCAACATATTGCCCATCACGAAATGCATAATCTTTCATGCGGCCTTCTAGTTCAAAACCAAACTTTTCATACAGCCCGACGCCACTGCCATTTGCGGCGAATACTTCTAGTTCTATGCGATGGACATTCAGCCAGTTGTCACAGTAATCCACCATCACTCGCATCAGTTGTGAGCCAATACCTTTGCCTTGGTGGGCTTCACTAACGGTAATCCCGAAGGTAGCCACATGGCGGCGACGTATTTGGCTTGGTTGATGAATAACGAGTAACCCGACAACGACATCATCAATAGTGGCCACAAACTGTGTGACTAGCGGGTCATTAGCACTTAGGCGAGCTTCCCACGTATTTGTTGTTGGATATGGCAGTTGTAAAGTATTCGCATACGCGGAATAGTCAGCGTGCATTTGGGTGATTGCAGACACATCGTCCAGTGTTGCTCTGCGGATGGTTACGTTGTTCACATCGAGTCTCTTTATCGTTATTTATTATAAGAATATTAATCACATTAAAACGATGACCTGTCAATCGATAGTCATCAACGTCATGAAAGGCATTACAAATTGAGTGACTAAAAATAGACAAAATCGCTATCTGATATCACAACATAATAAATAGATATACGATTTTGGCTATATAGCGTTCAGTAATTTATTCAGAGGAATTATTATGCTTGAATCAATGGGTAGGAAAAACATTTTAGTTAGCTTAACAGCGAGCAAGGAGCATATAAAAAATGCCCCAAAAAAAATTAAAAAATATGTTACTAAGCAAATAAAAAATATTAAGCAGACTCGAACGTTATCGCCTATAAATCTAAGAGGAAAGAATAAAAATAATATTGATGAGATTAAATATGCAGAGGCCCCTCTTCACGGTGTATTGAAAGGTAGTAATCTACCCCAAGTTGGACTTGAAAGAAACGAATATAGAATAAGAGTCATTGAGAAGCCGGAATGGCCACCATTAATGGAAGCGATTGCCATTCCAAATGAAATGGAAAAAAGCTTCTATAGCTTATTGAAAAATAATAAAGTAGATGAGAGAGATGTTGATTTAATTAAAGAAATAATTAGCGAAATGAAAAAAACGAAATCATCGGATGACATTGTTATTAAACTTTATGATTTTTATGAGCTTTTTTTAGATAAAGAATATGTTACAAATAAATTTATTGTTAACTATTTAGAAGAACCAATGGGGATAGCTAAAGATACGCAACGTACTAATTTAGAATCTTTTCCTCCGCTACCATCACAAGCAACTATAACAACACCAGAACCGATTGATGTTGCTGATGAGTTATATAAGGAATTAACTAAAACCATTTCTAAAATGAGTAGATTAAAGGATGTTCCCGATGAACTATTTATTCACTTTAAAGATAATATTTTAAAATTGAAGGAAAATGAGAAACCAGAGATATTTATTAAAAAACTAAATTCCCTATTCGAATATGGATTTGATATCTTATCACAGGCAACGTTAGGTAGAATTGAGAGTAATCTTACTGATTATATAAAAATAGATACTGAAATAGTCAAGCCTATCCATATATTCGATGATATCAAAATGAAACCTAAAAGCTTACGGGAGCGATTATTAAATGCTATTGAATGGAAATTATTTTTCTTTATAAAAAAAGCAAAAGAAGTTTATTTAGAGATGAAAAAATTTTTTCGTTTTTGAATAGCAATAATGATAGTTCGGGATAGAAAAGCCAACAATATATTGTTGGCTTTCTAACCTTGATTTAGTAATTAAGGCGTCATCATAAACACTTTTGAATTCTGCCCTAAATACTGGTGAGTCAAACGATTAATATCCTCAACCGTGAGTTGGCGAATAATATCTTGTTCTTGATTTAAACGCTGATATTGCCCATCATCTGCAGCAATCTGCGCCAAAGCTTCGGTCCAATAGCTTGAACTATCCGTCACTTGTGAATTTTCAGTGAGCCAAATATTTTTTGCTTCAGTTAACTCTTTTTCACTCACACCTGTTTGACGAATTTGCCCAATCGTTTTTTGGGCGATTTGCGTCATTTCTTCAGCGCGCTCAGGTGACGTGGTGAAATTCAAGCGAGCGAGGTAATAAGGTTGCGGTTTTTTTGCTAACATCTGTGAAAAACCTAATGCATAGATCCCGCTGGCTTTTTCACGTAATTCGCCGCGCAGACGTTGGCTCACAATGGTATCAATAAGTTGAATTGCTAAGCTATCTTGTTGGCTCCATACGGCGGGTGAGGCGAATTGAATGCTGACCATGCTTTTATCACTGCTACTGATGGGATATGTTTTATTAAAGCTGGCCATTTTTGGTATGATCCCTTGGTCGCGAGATACCAGTTTTTGATTACTTTGCGGCAGTGATGCAACCCATTGCTCTAACAGCGGTTTTAGCTCACGGCTATTCATTGCACCTGTAATGACCAGTGTCATATCTGCTGTTGACGTGAGTAATTGGCGGTTGGCTTGCTGCAACTGTTGAGCAGTAAATTGTTGCCAGCTACCCTGTGGATTGATCACTAAAAATTCACCATGGGTATAGCTTTCTTTATTGATATTATCAAGGAACGTGCGCTCTACGGGAGTTTTGGATAAGTTTAAAGCAAAAGATTGTTTTTGTTGCTCTAACTTTTCGCCACTAAATTGAGGCGCTGTTAGCTTCAAGTTGAGTAGTTGTAGAGCCGTTTCGAGGTTATCGACAGGGGTTTTTCCCCGAAAACCATGCGTGAGTAATTCACTGTATGGGCGAACGCTAATTTGGTTTTGTTTTGCCAGTAAAGCCAGATCACGAGCGCTGTAATTCCCATAACCGCTGCTTTCAGGAAGTTTCAATGCCCAATCGGTTAAACCTGCCGTTTGTTGTGTTTCTAACGAGCGGCCACCCGGTAATTGCAAGTTAAATTGAATGTCATCTTTCAGATTTTTATCTGTTTTAACAATTACCTGAATACCATTGCTTAATGTCCAACGCTCTGTTTTTTCAACCGGTAGCTTAGATTGCTCAACAATATCCCCTTTGGGAACTTGAGGTAGCTGTAGTTGAATCGCTTTGGAGCGCAGCGTAAATGGCCCGGGTGTACTTTGGCGTATTTTAAGCCATTGTTGATTAAATGCGGACTTATCCATTGTCGCGGCATCTGTATCCGGTCCAATTAATGCTAAACGCGGGGAGGCGGTTTGTAGGAATTTAGCGACATGTTGTTGTAAATCCTGCGGTTTGACAGACTTTATCAATTGGTAGCTGTTATCTAACTGCTGGCGCTTATTCCACATCGGCATGTCGTATTCAAGTGCCGTAGTGAGTTGCCCCGCTAAATATTCATTGCTATAACGTTGTTCTGAAGCGGCTTGCTGGCTAAATTTTTTCAGCATGGCTTGCTTTGCAGAATCAAGTTCTTCTTGGGTAACCGGCTCAGTAGCAAGGCGTTGTAGCTCTGTAAATAAAATCTCAGTCGCACCTTGGTAATCATTGCCTTTAGGGTGGATGATCATCAACTGTTGTAAGCGCTGGTTATCTAACATTGCTCCTTGTTCATTGATACTAATGGATGGCAAAATACCGTTATCCATCATGACGGAGAAACGCTGGTTTAAAATGGCTAACCAGAGGTTATCGAGTAAATCTTCGGACTGCCCTAAGCGCGTATTTAGCGGTGCGCTAACATCCTTTTGTAAGGCAAATTGCACATAACGCGCCCCTTGCTCTTTATCAAACACGCCTTGCACTAACATATTGGTTGAGTGGGCAAATTGTTTCCATTGCGGGTTATCTTCTGCCACTTTTTCGGGTTTAGGGAGCGCAAATAAATTATCAACCTGATTACGTACTGATGAACTATTGAAATCACCAATAATTAATAGTGACATTCGCTGAGGTTGATACCATGTTTGGTAATAGCTTTTCGCTTGCTCAATCGGGGCATTGCGTACCACATCTAATGAACCAATTGGGTTGCGATCGACGTATCGGCTACCGTGGTAGCGTAATTTTTCTAAACTATCGTTGATGCGATAGCCCATCCCTTGGCGTAAGCGCCACTCTTCAACAATGACAGGACGCTCTTTTTCAAAGGCGTCTTGGTCAAATGTCATATTTGATGCCCAATCAGCCATCACTTGTAAGCCCGTGGCGACTTGTGCTGTCGTGGCTTCAGGGAGTGATAATTTATATAGTGTGGAATTTAAACTGGTGATCGCATTAACATGGCTACCGAGTTTAAGCCCTTGGTGTTCAAGCTGTTTGAACCCCGTGGTTCCCGGAAAATGTTTGGTGCCTTTAAACGCCATATGTTCAGTAAAGTGCGCGAGACCAAGTTGCTGTTCATTTTCTTGCAATGAACCGCTACTGACCAACAAACGCAGTTCAACTCCAGGTTGATTGCGTTGTAGAAGGTAAACTTGCAGTCCATTTTCGAGTTGATAGTGTTGCAGGTCACCGCGTACGGGCAACAGCGAGGTTGCATTTTGACTCACAGATGTGCTGCCTGCGCAGCCACCGAGCAGAATGCTTACCAGTGTGGCGAAGGTAATTTTACGAAGCATATTCAGGTGTTCCTGTATTTAAGGATTTTTCACTCGCAGGTTCAACGAGCAATATTTGTTGTTCCGCAAATTGAGCAACGAAGCTCTGATGGCTAACCAAAATAATGGCACTGTCATGTAACTCAGCTTTCAATAGAGCGAGGAGTTCTAATGCGCTGTTTTCATCAAGGGCAGAGGTGGTTTCATCCAATAACAGTAGTTTTGGTCGGTTGAGCAATAAACGCGCAAACATAATGCGCTGCTGTTCTCCACCAGATAGGCGGTTGTTCCAATCAGTTTCGAGTGCGAGTTGGTGATGCAGCTTTTCTAACCCGACTAACATCAATGCATATTGAAAATCTTGCTGACTAAATTGGGATGTTGCTTTGGGATAAGCCAATAAGCTATCAAGCCGACTAATTGGTAAATAGAGGCGTTGTGGGATCCACATAACTTTTTCTGTTCGGCTGATAGTGCCGTTGAAGAAAGGCCAATGCCCACTTAGCGTGCGTAATAAGGTGGATTTACCAACACCAGAACGGCCACTAATCAAGGTTAATTCGCCTTGTTTGGCGGTTATATTCACGGAATTAATTAAGCAGCGGTTGTCTGCGGTAGAAACGGATAATTTAGCGATCAGAGGTGGCGATTTTTCGTCGATAGTAACCACCGCTTTGTTATCGTTTTCCAATAAAACCACAAAGTTGTATAAACGGGAGACTGTGGCTTGCCATGCGGCGATTTCTTTATAGGCAAAAATAAACCAGCCGAGTGAAGTGGCAACACTGGTAAAGGCTTGGCGCAATTGCATTAAGCCACCCAACATGATTTCACCCGCAAGGAATTTAGGTAATGCGAGTAATACAGGCGCTAAGGCGGTAACTTGTTGGTAACCCACTGTGTAGAAAGAGAGGTTCCGCTCACAACGGATCAAGCGGTTCCAGTTGCTAATAATTTCACCAAAGCGCCCCATCAGTTCTTTTCTATCTTGAGTTTCACCACGCTGCCCTGCGATGGCATCACCGTGTTGGCGGCAATTAATTAATGAGCTACGGTAATCCGCTTCGCGGCGTTGTTTATCCATATGCAAACGGCGAAGTGGGAAACCAATCCATTGGGTAAGTGCAATACCAATGAGGGTATAAATAATACAAGCCCAGAACATATACCCAGGAATGGTCCAGTCGCTATCGGCAAAGTTAAACGACAGGCTACCGGAAAGTGTCCAAAGGATGGTCGCAAATGAAATCAGAGTTAACATTGAGTGGAGGAATGTCACCACTAAATTTAATGTCGATTCAATCAGTAAACGAATATCTTCGGCAATACGTTGGTCTGGGTTATCTGGCTCTTGTGATGTCAGCCTTAATAGGTAATGTTTGCTATTTGGGGATAACCAACGGCTAAGTACTTGCTCCGTCATGCCTTTGCGCCAGCGGATAATCAGCATTTGTTTTAGGTAATTACCCATAACAACGACAAAAATTAGCCCGCTGACTAAAATCACAAAGTATTGCAATAAGCCATACAGCGCTTGGCCGTCGAGTTTTTGTAGGGCGTTATAAAAATCCCCATTCCACATGTTCATTTTGACGTTGAACCAAACCGAGGACAACGTGAGCCCGAGTGAGGCAAACAGCAGTATCCAGCACAAAAGGGCAGCACGCTGCCCCCAAAAAGGTTTTACTAAATAGAAAAATTGTTTCAGTGTCTTCATGACGTTTTATTCATTTGTTGTTTTATTTTAATGGCTTATATTTTTTAAATTGCTCACATTGCTGGTGGATTACAGGTCGTAATTGACTTGTAACCAGAACTGACGGCCCGGGTCGTAGGACTTCAATACTCGGTCTTCAAAGACAAAGCGGTCAGCAACATTTTTATTGTTAAGGATATTGTTCACTTCGACTGAGAAGCCAAAACCGTGAGCGAATTCAGGTTTCCAGCCTAGGCGAGTATCCCACGTATATTTACTGGAGAAATGCTGCTTGGTGTACTTACGAACTTGTCCATATTCAGGGTCGACTGCGTAGGCGTTATCGTAGCGAACTGCTTGGTCTCGAGCTCCCCACCATTGTAGGCGGTTGTACCAAGTTAGGTCATAATCATCCCAAACACTGGTCAGTTCTAAGTTAAATTTGAACGGAGAGTTAAAGCTGGTTGAAGGCAATTTTGATGCATCAATAATTTTGCCGTCATACCAAACTTTGTTTAGATTGACTTTATTGGCTGGGTCAAATGAGTTATAACCTGAATCTTTCGGGGTATTACTTTCACTTTGCTGCCATGTAAGTGATGCTGTCATTACATGGGATGCATCTGCCCACTCCCAAGGTTGGCTGTTATTAACTGAAAGGGTTACGGTGTCGTGTGAGCTACGGCCGCCATTGTCGTACATCCGAATGCTACGTTTATCGGCATCACGAGTGTCATATTTGGTACGAGTTCTGACTTCGTCATACCCTTCACGGTGTACGTATTGTAGACGCCATGTGGTTGAAAGGATTTCTTGTTGCAGAGCAACAGTAAGCTCATCATTATATGGCGTTTTTAGTGAATCGATCCCTTCGTAATCTTTTTGATTATCCCAATTGTTATTCTCTAATATTAGGGAGCAAGGATCCCATTCACTACCATTACAATTTTGCATTCCGCCATTTTGCGCACCGTACAGTGCATAAGTCAGCATGGAGCGGCCATAGTAGCGGTTCGCACCTGCTATAATTTGCGTTTTACCATTACCGAATACATCATAGTTACCGGATAAACGTGGTGCGATATTAGTGCGGTTTACAAAATCATCACGATCAAGACGAATACCTGGTCGTAGCGTTAAATTGCCATACTGGATGTTATCATCCAAGAAAATTGCATAGTTAGTGTAGTCTGCGGAATATGACCCTTTTTTAAATCGGTTAATATTTGTCAGACTACCATTATAATCATCTTTGATTAGATTACCTGAATAGGTGTAGCGGAGATAATCATGATCACGGACATACGTCCCTTTGGTATAGTTTATTTCGGCCCCTAACGTTGGTTGATGAGTTATCCCTAAGCTATCTTCGAGAGAATTAAATCTCATCACTGTTTTTAGACCATGACTTTTCTGTTTCGATTCTAAATCACCAAGGCCACCACTATTACGTTCTGTCATGCCGAGGTAATTCCAATCCTCATCAAACTCAATCGCTCTAACGGTTAGTGAGTATTTTTGGTCGTTGCTACGGTTATCTTTTAAGTCTTGAGTATTAGCAGTGATTTCAAATTGGCCTAAATCCAGCTGATGTTTAAATACAGCGGTAAAACCTAATCCATCATGGGTTGAATCATAACCCGAGTTGCTGACGGACGAAGAAAATAAGCGGCTATCGTAAGAGGCGTAGTTAGCAGATAAATCTAATGAACTTTTATCCGATAAATCCAGTGAATATTTTAAAAAGTAATTATCTGAGGTACGGCGCTGATTTTTTTTACCTGAATCAGAAAAAATAGGTTCGATTTGGTTGTTTTCCAGTACAAATGCTTCGCCACCCGTCACTGTCATCGGGATAGTCGAGCTACGACGTGAGGCCGAGAATACGAGCCCTGAATTTTCACTCACCCCTAATTCAAACCAGCCACCAAAGTCATTTTTATCGTAGCGGTTTTGAAAGCGAGCAGGGTTGGCGGTATCATTTTTTGTGGTATCAATACCTTGTGTGGAGTCATGGAACAAGTTGTTCCAACCGGAGCGAGTTAAGCGGTAATAGGCATGGGCGCTATTTTCCCCTTGCCAGCGACGGCTATTGACTTCAACGGTTCCCCCTGTAAACCCACCAAATTCGACAGGAATGTTATTGTCATACACTGTCATGCTGTCGATCAGACGGCTATCGATGTAGATCCCTTGGTCGCTACTGCTCAGACGGGTCGCTGTTTCACCGAGACCACTGTCTGCGGGGTCAAAATCATTATTAAAACTAACACCATCAAGGCGATAAGCATTTTGATAGCTGCTTGAGCCGTGGATTGAGATGCGGGAAGGCTTGATTTCTCCTTGGTTCATCGAGTTGCTGTCATTGTTAGCAAATTGGACAGCAGGGTTAGTTTTCATTAAATCGGTGATATTGCCATCACCGGTATTTTTCTGGCTAATCTCTTCAGACGTCACATATTGCGGTGCTGACATAACATCTGTTGCGGGGTGATTCTGAACAACGCCAGAGACTTGAGTTTCCGGTAATACCAATGTGCCTTGGCTTAAATTTTGCTGACGAATAACGAAAACACCATTTTCATTGATTAACTCTAAGCCGCTACCGATGAGTATTTTTTGTAATGCGGTTTGTGCGGAGTAGTTACCAGACAAGGCTGGTGCTCGTAAGCCATTTAACTGACCTTTATCATAAATCAATTGAATTTGGCCTTGGCGGCTAATTTCAGCCACTGAGGTCGCCAGTGATTGTTCTGGTAGTGAAAATGCGAGTTCTTGTGCTGATGCAGACTGACAAACAATGGCGCTACTCACCGCAATAGCAAGGGCGAGCGGCCTTAATCGGCTTTGAGTAAACTGAATAGACATGGTTATCCCTTATTCTTAAGCTGCACAAAAAGTGTGCGAAAATAGGTCAGCAAAATGATGACTAGTTAAGAAGAGGGTGAAATGAGAATTATCCTCACCTGCAAATGAAAATATTTTTTATTTATTTTTTTTATTTTGAATAATCAATACGTTATTTTTATCTCGATAGACGACTTGTACCGGAAGTAATGAAGGAAGGGCTTGAAAAAACTGTTCTGGCTGATGGGTATTGATGCGACCTGAGATTTTACTCTTCGCTAATTGAGCGGGAGAAAGCTCGATATTTATCGATGAATAGTTTTTAAGTTCGTCGAGGACTTCTGAAAGTGGTTTATCAACAAAAACAAATTCACCAAAACGCCAACGAGCCACATCTAGCGGGTTGATGTGTTGGCGAGCGATTGGGCTGTTCGGCGATTGACTGACTGCACTGTCACCAGCAAGTAGGAAAACGGGTTGTTTGCTTGCGGCATCTTCAAAGCTGACAATGCCTTGGCTGACATTCACAGCAACTTGCTGAGCCACTTTGTTAACTTCAAATTCGGTTCCTACCACTTGAATACGCCGGTTATCAGCTTGAACAATAAAAGGCCGATAAGGGTTGGATTTGACTTTAAAGTAAACATTTCCCTGTTCTAGGTACAGATTACGCACTGGAGTTTCATAGGCGACATGAATACGGGTATTGCGGTTAAGAAACAGCTGAGAACCATCGGGTAATGTGACTTCTTTAGGCGTATCCGTTGCTACTATGGTCATATTATTGAGTAACATCGCAGGCAAGTGGCTGTAAGGCAAAAACAAAATAGCTGCAATAAAAAATGCCGCTAAAGTGTTGCCCAAAGGGCGCCATAAGCGAAAAAAAGGGCGTTTTTCCTTCGGAAGTATTGTGCTAGCAGGGCGCGGCATATCATCAAAATCGCGCCATAGCTCAGCAATGGCATCATACGCTTTTGCATGTTCAGGTGATGCTGCAACCCATTGTTTGAATTGCTCAGTTTCAAGAGCACTAATGCGTTGGCTATGCATGCGGGTAAACCACAGCGCGGCTTCTTCATCAATGCGGCTTTCATCATCTGATGTTTGCAAAGAGTCGTGTGTCATTACGAATTATTGCCCTGATTATCAAGGTGTTTTTTACAGTGAACAAGTGCTGCTGCAATATGTTTTTCCACCATACTGATTGAAATTTCCATTCGCTCAGCAATCTCGCTTTGAGATAAGCCATCAAAACGATACAGCAAAAATGCTTCTCGTCGACGGGGGGGTAACGTTTCAAGTGCTTCGCTCAGCCGTTGGATCCGTTGCTGATGTTCCAAGATTTCACTGGGATCAGCTTGGCTCTGTTCAAAATGTGGCTCATGAGTAATGTCATCAATGGATGTCTCTGATTTAGTTTGGCGTTGGTTACGTCGCCAATGGTCAATCAAAACATGATTCGCAATTTTAAACAGATAAGCGCGGCTCTCATTTACAGGCGTTTGTTCTTTACGGTTTAGCCATAGTGTAAACACATCCTGTGATAAATCATCAGCATCGTTGCTGTTATCTAGCCGACTGCGGAAAAAGCGCACAAGTTGGCTATATGTTGACTGATACGCACCGCTAATTTTACGGGCAAGAGATTTATCAATAGTCATTTTACTGGTGTTAATGTCATAAAAGAGCACAGTTGTGCTGATTAATAATCTGCTCAGATTACTTTATTATTTAAATCAATAATTTATTTTAATAATTGTGTTTTTACTAATAATAATGAATATCATTTTTGTTTGTATTATGCCTATAATCTGCAAAAAATAAAGTCGTGAGGCAGAATATGAGCAGTATGACGGGTCAGTTAGAGCGCCCGATTTTCCGTCCACTAGGCGGTTTGGTTTTAAGTTGTCTTTTCCATGGAACACTGGCAATCATTTTTATTGGATGGTTTACCTCTTCAATTCCTAAGACCGGGGTATTACCACCAGCAATCTCGTTGCAGCTGGGTGTTTATCAGCTTGAACAGCAGGCTGAGCCTGAAATCAATCATGCCCCTAAACAACAAATGACGACACGTGAGGAATCATTACCTGAAGTCATTGAAAAGGTGGATAAATTACCTGAAACTGCGATTGTAGATAATGGCACATTGACGAAAGTCAGTGAGAAAAAACGACCACCGAAAAAGAAAATTCCACAAGAGAAAAAAGTCATCGACGAAGCACCTGTTACCACCCAGGAGTCGACGGTCACTTCCGCCCCTGCATCAGGGAGCGAATCCAGTAGCAGTGCGAATTTTTCCAGTAATGCGTCTGCGGCAGTGAGTGGGCACCAAGGTTGGCAAAGTGAGGTTCATCAGCGGATAGCTAAAACCAAACGCTATCCGCGTGCTGCACTGCGTTACCGCTCAACAGGGGTTTCTCATATAAAAGTAGTTTTGGATAGTCGGGGTCAAGTGATTGCCGCCAGTTTATTGAATTCATCCGGTACGAAAATATTGGATAAAGAAGCGTTGGCGACAATTTCACGTGCTGCGCCTTTTCCTACCCCGCCAGAAACATTGCTAGTCGATGGTCGGGTCGAGTTTATTGCGCCAATCGTGTTCGACACAACTTCTATTTAAATTTAACTCAATAGCCCTTTTTAGGGCTATTTATCAGATGAATTTGGCTTATTTTTTGAGGCAGGCCGTTTAGGGCGATAAGGTCGAGGTTCTTTCTTTCGTTTCAAACGTGCTGGCTTAGTAGCTGGCGTTCCTTTGTTCTCTTGCTTGCCATCTTCATTACTGTTGTCATCTCCATTATCATCTTGATTTTCCTCTGTATTAATGACTAACGGAGGGGCTTGTTTGTGACCTTTCTTTTTCTTTAAACGCAGTAATGTATTTGCTAAAACGAAACCAATACACAAGGAGAGTAGAATAAAAATTCGTAATACATTGGTACTGTTATCTGCTTGTTGAATTTCGGCTGAAAGGAGCTCTGTATCAATCGTAAAGCGTAAATAGCCTTTTGGCTCTTTTGTTCCTTGAATGGGAACAACAAGCTGGTATTGAAAGTTTTGTAGTGATGAGCTGTCATCTATCGCGAGCCGTTCTTTTACCGTGGTAGGTTCACCAACTTGAGTGACCAATGTGCCGCTAGCGGTATAGATACTGGCATCTAAAATATACCTATCTTTCACCACGTTATTTAAATTGGCATTAATGCGCTCTAAGTTAAAATCTTTACTGCCTGGAACAATATAATCAGATAAGCTGAAGGCGACTTGTTCAGCAAGAACATAGGTCAATTGTTTAAATTGCTCAATTCTGCCTTGGTTTTGGCTATTTCCTAAATAAGAAATACCATGCATCAGTAAGGTTACCAGCGCAATGCAGATAACGATAATCACTGTTTTGTGGAGCCTAAAGGTAAGTTTCATTGCTTTATTGGTGCTCTCGACTTATTTTGAGTATAAAAATGTCGTTATACTTCAGGTAGTATGGGATTATCTTCAGTTTTAGCAGTAAACACATAAGGTCACAAAGCCTTAAAATTGAGTATAGTGGCTTCGTTCGGCTGCTCGCAACTTATCATTATAAAAAAGTTTTTTCGATTACAGGAGCTAATTTTCATGTCAACGAGTTTGACCTATTGTTATCTACCCGACGAAATCCAAAAATGGCCGGGGTTGCCATTGTCGTTAAGTGGTGAAGAAGTGATGCCATTGGATTATCGTGCAGGTGACAGTGGGTGGTTACTATATGGCCGTGGCTTAGATAAAGCGCGGATCAGTAATTTCCAACAGCGATTAGGGATCGCTATCGTAATTGTCTCCTCGTGGCGTATTGATGACTACCAAGTGGTCAGAATTGCCGGGAGTATTACACCTCGAATTAAAAAACTCGCTGACGAATGTTTATTAGATGTGGTGCCATTAGGGCAAATACCACGTTTGCGTTCACCGGGCCTATTACTGATGGATATGGACTCGACAGCCATTCAGATTGAATGTATCGATGAAATTGCTCGCTTAGCAGGGGTGGGAGAGCAGGTTGCAGAAGTGACCGAGCGAGCCATGTTAGGGGAGCTCGATTTTACGGAAAGTTTACGAGCAAGAGTTAGCTTACTTGAAGGCGCTGATGCCGCTATTCTTGATCAAGTGATGGAAACATTGCCTTTAATGCCAGGCTTAACGAATCTCGTACGTAAGTTACAAGCAATGAATTGGCACATTGCGATAGCATCCGGTGGTTTTACTTTCTTTGCTAATAACTTGCAACAGCGATTGAAACTTGTGGCGGCGGTTGCTAATCAACTTGAAGTCAAAAATGGCAAGTTAACGGGCAAAGTTAAAGGCCCAATTGTAGATGCGAAATATAAAGCGCAAACCTTGGTTAAATTGGCTGAAAAACTGGAAATTCCCATTGAACAAACGGTGGCGATCGGTGATGGGGCAAATGACCTGAAGATGATCCGTAAAGCG
Organism: Providencia sp. PROV223; assembly: GCF_028479245.1. Lineage (NCBI taxonomy): Bacteria > Pseudomonadati > Pseudomonadota > Gammaproteobacteria > Enterobacterales > Morganellaceae > Providencia > Providencia sp. PROV223. The sequence goes on along the minus strand of NZ_JAMPNG010000022.1, from coordinate 8,216 downwards.
GGGCTGGGTATTGCGTATCATGCGAAACCAAAGGTGTACGCAAGGGCGAAGGTCGCTATTCGTCATGCAGATCTGATGGGGGTGATGTGTGTGTTGAGCGGGGGCCTCAAACACGAAGAACGCTAAATATTCTTCATATTTCGTGCTGTGGCGGTGTTGGCTGCACTCGGCTGCTTGGGTCACATACTTGTGTATGCTCCCCAAGACATCCTCTTTTGCCGCCTAGCCACAACCCGAACTATTTTGAATATTGATATCGATATTTTATGGTTTGTGCTGTGGCAGTGTTGGCTGCACTTAATCACCCTAGTCACATACTGATGTATGCTCCTAGGGATAACTAAGCTTGCCGCCTACCTACAATATCGAACTATTTAGCGTATAGGGTTGAAATGTTATAAAAATAAGAAATAAGAACAAAATTGAATTTTAAGAGGAGTTTGCTGTGGCAAAAGGGGTTAAAAGAGCGTTTGTCTGTAATGATTGCGGGGCAGATTATCCGCGTTGGCAAGGGCAATGTAGTGCGTGCCATGCATGGAATACCATTACGGAAGTGCGTCTGGCCTCAACAAGCTCTTCATCGCGTACTGACCGCTTAACGGGCTATGCAGGAAATGCGGCTGGGGTCAGTAAGGTTCAGAAATTATCTGAAATCAGCCTCGAAGAACTGCCTCGTTTTACTACAGGGTTTAAAGAGTTTGACCGTGTGCTCGGTGGCGGAGTCGTACCGGGTAGCGCCATCCTCATTGGAGGGAACCCGGGAGCGGGTAAAAGTACCTTATTGCTGCAAACCATGTGCTTGTTATCTCGCGAAATGAAAACCTTGTATGTCACAGGGGAAGAGTCTCTTCAACAAGTGGCGATGCGAGCGCACCGCTTAGGGCTACCGACCGACTCACTCAATATGCTGTCAGAAACCAGTATTGAGCAAATTTGCTTAACTGCGGAGCAAGAGCAGCCTAAATTGATGGTGATTGACTCTATCCAAGTGATGCATATGGCGGATATCCAATCTTCCCCGGGCAGTGTGGCACAAGTTAGGGAAACCGCGGCTTATCTTACCCGTTTTGCGAAAACCCGTGGTGTGGCCATCATTATGGTCGGTCACGTCACCAAAGATGGCTCATTGGCAGGCCCTAAAGTCCTCGAACACTGTATTGATTGCTCTATTATGCTAGATGGCGATGCGGATAACCGCTTCCGTACTTTGCGTAGTCATAAGAACCGTTTCGGGGCAGTCAATGAATTAGGTGTGTTTGCCATGACAGAACAAGGGCTTAAAGAAGTCAGTAACCCCTCAGCAATCTTCTTAAGCCGTGGTGATGAAATCACATCAGGTAGTTCGGTAATGGTAGTTTGGGAGGGGACAAGACCGCTGCTGGTGGAAATCCAAGCGCTTGTCGACCATTCTATGATGTCGAACCCACGGCGTGTTGCGGTCGGGCTTGAACAAAACCGTTTAGCCATTTTATTGGCAGTATTACACCGCCACGGTGGTTTGCAAATGTCAGATCAAGACGTTTTTGTTAACGTCGTGGGGGGCGTTAAAGTTACAGAAACTAGCGCTGACTTAGCACTATTGCTGTCCCTTGTTTCTAGTTTTCGTGATCGTCCGCTACCTAGAGACCTTGTGGTATTTGGTGAAGTTGGGCTGGCAGGGGAAATTCGTCCAGTTCCAAGTGGGCAAGAACGTATCTCTGAAGCAGCAAAACATGGTTTTAAACGCGCTATTGTCCCTCATGCGAATATGCCCAAAAAATCACCTCCGGACATGAAAGTGTATGGCGTGAAGAAATTAGCAGACGCATTAAGTATTTTGGATGAATTATAAGCTTTTAATTTAGGGTAAAAGGAAAATACATGGCTGAATTTGACTATCTTAAAAACGCAATTAAACGAGCGGGTTACACGCTCCAGCAAGTTGCGGATGCGACAGATATGACCAAAGGCTATCTCAGCCAGTTGATTAACGACAAAATTAAAAGCCCTAGCGCACAAAAAATTGCGGCTCTTCATCGCTTTTTAGGTCTTGAATACCCCAACCAGCAAAAAACGATTGGTGTGGTGTTCGGCAAATTTTATCCATTACATACTGGGCATATTTATTTGATTCAACGGGCGTGCAGCCAAGTGGATGAGCTTCATGTCATTCTCTGCCACGATGAACCCCGTGATAAGGACTTGTTTATTAACAGTTCTATGTCTCAACAGCCCACAGTAAGCGACCGTTTACGGTGGTTATTACAAACCTTTAAATATCAAAAAAATATTCATATTCACTCATTTGATGAAAATGGCATAGAGCCGTATCCACACGGTTGGGAAGTGTGGAGTGATGGAATGAAAGGCTTTTTGAAAAAGCATAATATTAACCCAAGTTTTATTTATTCAGGGGAAGCGAATGACGCTCCGCGCTATAAAAAATATTTAGGTATCGAAACCATTTTGATTGACCCTGAACGTACGTTTATGAATATTAGCGGTAACCAAATTCGCCAAGCGCCGTTTCGTTATTGGGAATATATCCCAACGGAAGTCAAACCCTTCTTCGTGCGTAAAGTGGCGATTTTAGGCGGTGAATCGAGTGGTAAGTCTACGTTAGTCAATAAGTTAGCGAATATTTTCAATACATCCAGCGCATGGGAATATGGCCGAGACTATGTGTTTAGCCACTTAGGTGGCGATGAGATGGCATTGCAATATTCTGACTACGACAAAATCGCCTTAGGACACGCTCAATATATTGATTTTGCAGTAAAATATGCTAATAAAGTCGCATTTATTGATACCGACTTTGTCACGACTCAAGCCTTTTGTTTGCGCTATGAAGGCAAAGAGCATCCATTTGTTCAGGCATTGATAGACGAATACCGATTCGATTTGGTCATAGTTTTAGAGAATAACACTCCTTGGGTAGCTGATGGTTTAAGAAGCTTGGGGAGTGATAAAGACCGGAAAGCGTTCCAAGGCTTACTCATTGAAATGCTGAAGAAAAACAATATTGAATTTGTGCGTGTAGAATCCTCAGATTATGACACACGCTTCTTAGAGTGTGTTACCCTTGTTCAGCAGTTACTGATGTTGGATGACTTATAAATAAAGTCACCCAATAAAAAACGGCATCGAATGATGCCGTTTTTTATTCTATCTATATGATATCGATCCCTTAAATAATTTGAATTATAGGTAGGCGGCAAGAGAGTGAGTCCCTAGGAGCACACACCAGTATGTGACTAGGGCTCACGAGCGCAGCCAACACCGCTATAATTCTAAATTATGACAGGGATTATTTGGTCATACGCTTATACTTCATACGATGTGGCTGCAACGCTTCCGCGCCTAACGTCCGTTTTTTGTAATCTTCATATTCAGAGAAGTTACCTTCGAAGAACGTAATATTACCTTCGTCTTGGTAATCAATAATATGGGTTGCAATACGGTCAAGGAACCAACGGTCATGGGAAATAACCATGGCACAGCCTGGGAACTCTAACAGGGCGTTTTCCAGGGCACGTAAAGTTTCAACGTCGAGGTCGTTGGTTGGTTCATCGAGTAACAGGACGTTACCGCCCACTTGCAGTAATTTAGCTAAGTGTAAACGGCCGCGTTCACCACCTGATAACTCACCAACACGTTTACCTTGGTCCACGCCTTTAAAGTTAAAACGACCCACATAGGCACGGCTTGGAATTTCAAAGTTACCAATACGCATGATATCTTGGCCGTTAGAAATTTCTTCCCAGACAGTTTTGCTGTCATCCATCGCATCACGGAACTGGTCAACAGAGGCAATTTTTACGGTATCACCTAACGTGATTGAGCCGGAATCCGGTTGCTCTTGGCCTGAAATCATACGGAACAGGGTGGATTTACCCGCACCGTTAGGGCCGATAATCCCGACTATTGCCCCTTTCGGGATTGAGAAATTCAGGTTATCAATCAGAACGCGGTCACCATAAGATTTACTTAGGTTTTCAACCTCGATAACTTTATCCCCTAAACGCGGTCCAGGTGGAATAAACAGTTCGCTAGTTTCGTTACGTTTTTGATATTCAACGCTATTGAGTTCTTCAAAGCGAGCCAAACGCGCTTTACCTTTAGCTTGACGGCCTTTTGGATTTTGGCGGATCCACTCAAGTTCTTTTTCGATAGACTTACGGCGAGCGGCTTCTGTAGAGGCTTCTTGCGCCAAACGCTCATCTTTTTGCTCAAGCCAAGAAGAGTAGTTACCTTCCCAAGGAATACCTTCACCACGGTCAAGTTCGAGGATCCAACCCGCAACGTTATCTAAGAAGTAACGGTCATGCGTGATAGCCACAACAGTCCCTTCGTAATCGTGTAAGAAACGCTCTAACCAAGCAACAGACTCAGCATCTAAGTGGTTGGTTGGCTCATCGAGCAGTAGCATATCGGGTTTTTCGAGTAGTAAGCGGCAAATTGCCACACGACGGCGTTCACCCCCAGAGAGGTTTTCGATTTTAGCATCCCAAGCGGGTAGGCGCAGTGCATCCGCCGCACGCTCTAATTGGTTATCTAAATTATGGCCATCTTGTGCGGAAATAATCGCTTCTAACTCGCCTTGCTCTTTCGCGAGTTTATCGAAATCTGCACCTTCTTCTGCGTAAGCTGCATAAACTTCGTCTAAACGAGTTAATGCATTTTTGACTTCGCTAACCGCTTCTTCAACGGCTTCACGGACAGTATGCTCAAGGTTTAACTTAGGTTCTTGCGGAAGATAGCCGATTTTCAAACCAGGTTGTGGACGTGCTTCGCCTTCGATATCGGTATCAATACCTGCCATAATACGCAGTAATGTTGATTTACCTGCACCATTAAGACCTAAAACACCGATCTTAGCCCCCGGAAAGAAGCTCAGAGAGATATTTTTTAAAATATGACGTTTCGGTGGAACAATTTTTCCAACCCGATACATACTATAAACGTATTGAGCCAATTTATTTACCTTTTGATTTATAAAGGGAATTTTAATTTTCTGTTTCTATGCAGTAGGAATACATGACCTACTGCGATTGGATAAACAACAATAAATATTTTGGTATGAACTATACCTGATTGCGTATGTGATGGTCTAGGCTATCTGCGTTAACTCGAGAGTAAAAACCTAATAAATATAAAGTAAAAGACTGTAAAGTCGAAAAATTCAAGAACTCTCCGCTGTTACTAAATAAAAACTTTCGGTAGCATTCATAGTATTGATATATGTTTAATATACCCGTAATCCTTCAAGTTGCAGCGCTTTTCGTTGAGGTGTAAGTGACAGCACTAGGCTAGCCGAGTTACATAGTTTATCTATGCTCCCCCGTCTATCTTCGCTTGTCGCCTACCTGCAACTCGAATTATTTGGGGTATATATAGGTTAAGGTTTTCCTGTATTTTGACTTTAGTTTAGCGATGGAGCGAGTGAATATGAAAGGTTGGTTATCGGCAGTACCTGTAACAATGTTGCTGGTTTCCAGCACAGTATGGGCGGATTCCTTACAGGCACAGCGGGAGCGTTATCAAGCAATTAAGGTTGCATGGGATGCCAATAAAATGGATGAAGTCGAGCGCTTGCTGCCGACCTTGCATGATTATCCACTTTACCCTTATCTCGCTTATCGTGAGCTAACTCAAGACTTAGATATTGTATCACCTCGCCAAGTTCAGGAGTTTATTAATACTTACCCGACGCTACCCGTTGCTAAAAACTTAAAAACTCGATTTGTGAATGAGTTAGCCCGTCGTCAAGAGTGGAAATCATTGCTGGAGTTTAGCCCTGAAGCCCCAAAACCTGCAGAAGCACAATGTAATTTTTATTTTGCTAATTGGGCAGTGGGAAATAAACAAGTTGCATGGCAAGGGGCAGAAAAAGCCTGGTTAAATGGCCGTTCAATGCCGAGTGCTTGTGATAAGTTATTTAATGAATGGGAAAAAGAGGGTTATTTAACCCCTGAAATGACTCTTGAGCGCATTAATTTAGCCATAAAAGAGGGTAATACTTCGATTGCGAGTTATTTAGCTAAACGTTTACCAGCAAGTTATAAAACGATTGGTGATGCGTTAGTGAAATTACAAAATGACCCAGCCTCAGTTGTGACATTCGCCAAAACGATGACGCCAACGGATTTTACTCGCCAAGCCACCATCGCGGCTTTTAGTCGTTATGCACGTCAATCCCCTGATGCGGCTCGTATGGTACTTAATAGCATAAGTTCTGCACAAAAAATGAACATGGCAGAAAAGCAATTACTTAAAGACAGTATTGCTTGGCAATATATGGGAGATGTGACCCCTGAACAGGCTCAATGGCGTGATGAGACCATTCAAGAAAGCAATTCATCTTCATTGAGAGAGCGTCGTGTTCGTTTGGCATTAGGGGCTGGCGATAAGAAAGGTGTCGCTTCATGGTTAAATCGCTTGCCAGCGGAAGTGAAAAATAAAGAAGAGTGGCAATATTGGCAGGCCATCACGTTAATTGATGCAGGTAAAAAAGCAGAAGGTGAGACGTTACTTCGCCAATTAACTGAAAAACGCGGTTTCTACCCAATGGTTGCAGCACAAGTTTTAGAAGTAGATTACCCTGTATACGTTAAAACGGCTGTTAAACCAGACTCAAGCGTCAGTCAACTCCCAGAAGTTCAGCGAGTTAGAGAGTTAATGTATTGGGAGCTAGACAACCTTGCTCGTTCTGAATGGGTGAGTTTAGTGGCATCGCTACCTGCCAACCAGCAAGAGCAATTAGCGCGTTATGCGTTTGATAATAAGTGGGCGGATCTCAGCGTGCAGGCGACTATCACTGCTAAACTTTGGGATCACCTAGAAGAACGTTTCCCATTAGCGTGGGATAAAGAATTCAATTTATATACCAAATCGAAAGATATTCAAAAGAGCTATGCAATGGCAATCGCTCGCCAAGAAAGTGCGTGGAATCCACAAGCTCGCTCACCTGTCGGAGCGACAGGTTTGATGCAATTGATGCCAGCAACAGCAAAACATACCGCGCAAAAACAAGGTATTAACTACGTAAATGCTAGTCAATTAACTAATCCTACGACCAATATTGAGCTGGGAACAGCATATTTGGAAGATGTTTATCAGCAGTTTGGTAATAACCGCATTTTAGCCAGTGCGGCTTATAATGCAGGCCCATCTCGTGTGACTCGTTGGTTAGGTAATAGTGGTGGGCGTATTGATGCGGTCGCCTTTGTGGAAAGTATTCCGTTCTCAGAAACTCGCGGCTATGTGAAAAACGTGTTGTCATATGACTTATTCTATCGGCACTTTATGGGGCAGAAAAATAGTAAGGTGTTGCTTTCTAATGAGTGGAATATGAAATACTAATTCGCGTCATCCTTCGCACTGTAGCGGTGTTGGCTGCACTCGCTAGCCCTAGTCACATACTTATGTATGCTCCTAGGGCCTAGCTCTTTTGCCGCCTTGCTACAGCACGAATGCTTTAGCGTGTTGGTGGGTATGGGAAATGTTTATTTCTAACTTTCCACATCGGTCGATTAGATATTATTCAAACTATCTAAAGCGTTATTAGCTAACTAAATGAAATTTGGTTATTTTTTGTATTATTGAAGCTTGAAAAGCGTTTGGTTGATGATTTCTAATAAGAGTGTGTTATTATTTGTACTAGTTAAATAGTATGGGTGGATAAACGATGACAGCAAATCAACACCAAGATCCGGCTCTAACAGCCGATGAGAACGCTGACTGGCTGCGCTTTGTGAATTTATTACAATTGGCATTTGAACAAGATATTCATCTGCCAGTTCTTCAGTTATTACTCACGCCAGATGAGCGTACAGCGTTAGCGACTCGCGTTAAAATTGTGCAAGAACTGATGCGCGGCGAAATGAGCCAAAGAGAACTGAAAAATGAGCTAGGCGTGGGAATTGCGACTATTACGCGCGGGTCAAATAGTTTGAAGTCAGCGCCTATTCCTGTGAAGGAGTGGTTGGAGCAACAACTCCTCTAAAATATTCGTCATACTTCGTACTGTGACGTTGTTGACTGCTCTCAGCTACTCGGGTCACATACTTATGTATGCTCCCCGAGCTATCCTCGTTGGTCGCCTAGTCACAGCACGAATTATTTAGAATATAAATACGCGTCATATTTTGCACTGTCACGGTGTTGGCTTCATGAGGGAGCCTTAGTCACATACTTGTGTATGCTCCTAGGGCTTAGCGCCACTTGCCGCCTACCTA
>NZ_JAMPNG010000021.1:0-80315 GCF_028479245.1 Providencia sp. PROV223 | reverse complement strand
TTGTTGGCTACATTCGCCAACCCTAGTCACATACTTGTGTATGCTCCTAGGGATTGGCTCTTTTGCCGCCTTGCTACGCCGCTAATGACTTTGAATTTCGTTTTGAATTTCGTTTTGAATTTCTTTTTTGAAATTATTTTTTTGAATTGTTCTATTTTGAATTAACTTCTAGGGCTGCGAATTTTTCACGAATTATATCTTCTGGTAGGTCAATACCAATAAACACTAATACACTGCGGCGTTGTTCATCAACTTCCCAGTCTCTATCCCAATCCGCACTATAGAGGCGTTGAACACCTTGGAATAATAAGCGTTTTGGTTCACCCATAATGGAAAGAATTCCTTTATAACGCAGTAAGTTATCTGCAAAACCGAGTAATAGGTCTTCCATTACTTGAGAAACGGCCATCAGTTCAACAGGATAATTAAATTCAAGGACAATCGAGCCGACTTCATTTTGTTGTTTAGGCGCGAAACGGAATGTCGGTTGTTTGACATTCAACTGTGAATCCAATAAAAACCCTTCGATATCCAATAATAAACTCAGGTCGATATCACCTTGAATAACTGGGTAAATCGGTGCTCTCGCATTAATACGTTGTAAACGTTCAATTAAAGCTTCGTTATTCGGCTCAATATCTGTTTTGGTCAATAAAATGCGATCTGCATAGCCAATTTGCGCTTGAGCAATGGCAAAATCATTCAATTGTTTATCAGCGTGAACAGCATCCACTAGTGTAATAATGCCATCTAACACATAACGTTCGCATAGGACTTCATGGGAAAAAAAAGTTTGAGTGATCGGGCCTGGGTCTGCCATGCCAGTGCACTCAATGACGAGACGCTCAAAGTCTAATTTTCCATTATCAAGGCCATCTAATAGGTCTAATAAGGCATTTTCTAATTCATTCGAACGACTACAACAAATACAGCCATTACTTAATGTGGTAATTTGTGTCGCACGATCACCAATTATTGCGTTATCAATGGGGACTTCACCAAACTCATTTTCAATCACTGCAATTTTATGACCGTGCTCAGCATGAAGAATATGGCTAAGGAGAGTCGTCTTACCAGCCCCGAGAAAACCGGTTAAAATTGTTACGCTAATAGGTTTCATTATTGCCCTCACACTTCATTGATTAACAGCAGCGAAATCCGCCTTTACCGCTACCACCATACCGTGCATCTTGTCTTTCGCGAAAAAATTCTTTGTAGGTCATCACAGGTTTATCTGGGTGATTATCACTCATATGCTGCACATAGGTATCATAATCAGGAATACCAATTAGCATGCGTGCTGCTTGCCCGAGGTATTTTCCTGTTTTGCCGAGATTTCCAAACATCAGCCTCTCCAATACAAATGCCCTACATCATGAACACACAATGTAGGGCGACCTTTCATTTACCGAACATCTTCCGATGTTCAATTTCGTTGAAGGGTGACTTAATGTGAAGATGAAACTTTCACGCCCTCTTTAGGTACAGGAACATAAGGTGTTTCTTTGTCTGTACGCTCTGGGTTTTTGTGCGCTTTCATCCCAACGCGAATACCATAGAAAATGATACCGTAGACAACCACCAAGAATAGAATACTCAGCCCTGCGTTGGTGTAGTTATTAATAATAATGTGATTCATATTAGTAATTTCTTGTGCAGTTAACTCTGCACCACCTGCCGCAATCTTATCTTTATAAGATTTCGCTAAGTATAGGAATCCTTCCAGTTGTGGGTTATCACTGAATAATTTCAGTCCCAATGCCCAAGTTGTACAGATTAATAGCCATACTGCAGGTAATACAGTCACCATAATGTATTTACTGCGTTTCATCTTAATCAGCACTACTGTACTCAAGACTAAAGCAACTGCTGCTAACATTTGGTTCGAGATACCGAACAGAGGCCATAAGCTCTTAACACCGCCCAGTGGGTCAACAACACCTTGATACAATAAATAACCCCACAGCCCAACACAACCAGCTGTACCTATGATACCAGCAACCAGTGAATCTGTTTTCTTCAAGAATGGAACAAAGTTACCCAATAAATCTTGCAGCATAAAGCGGCCTGAACGAGTCCCTGCATCCAATGCGGTTAAGATAAACAGAGCTTCAAACAGAATACCAAAGTGATACCAGAAGCCCATATTTGCCGCAGGCATGATTTCATGGAAAACATACGCAATACCTACCGCTAATGTCGGCGCACCACCAGCACGGTTTAACACCGACGGCTCACCAATATCTTTCGCTGTTTGCATGATTTGCTCAGGTGAAATCACAAAGCCCCATGAACTCACTGTAGCGGCTGCATGAACAGACACATCTTTGAGCTGAGCCATGATAGCTGCGCCATCTGGACCACCCAGTTCATGTAAGTTAGGCATAGTAATACCTAACGCTGCTGGTGGTGTATTCATAGCAAAATACAGGCCTGGTTCGATAATAGAAGCCGCGACCAAAGCCATAATCGCAACAAATGACTCCATTAACATTGCACCATAACCGATGTAACGCGCATCTTTTTCGTTTGCTAATAACTTAGGTGTTGTCCCTGAGGAAATAAGCGCATGGAAACCGGATACCGCACCACAAGCGATGGTAATAAACAAGAATGGGAATAGAGTACCTTTCCAAACAGGACCTGAACCATCAACAAATTGCGTCACTGCTGGCATTTTTAATTCAGGGTTTAGAATAACGATACCAATCGCTAAACCAACGATAACCCCAATTTTCAAGAATGTCGCTAAATAGTCACGAGGCGCTAAAATTAGCCATACAGGTAATAATGCAGAGACAAATGCATAACCCACTAACGCGTAAGTAATCGTCGTGTCTTTGAATGTCAGTGCTGGACCCCAGTATGGGTCATGAGCAATCACACCACCAAACCAAATGGAAGCAACTAAGAGAACAATACCGATAACAGAAACTTCACCTACGCGCCCCGGCCGGATATATCGCATATATATCCCCATAAACAATGCGATAGGCACTGTTGAGACAACGGTAAAGACACCCCATGGGCTTTCTGCCAAGGCTTTCACCACAATCAATGCTAATACAGCAAGGATAATGATCATGATTAGGAAGCACCCAAAGAGTGCCAGCGTTCCCGGAATTGGGCCTAGCTCTTCTTTAACGATTTCCCCTAATGATGCACCATTACGACGTGATGAAATAAATAACACCATGAAATCTTGCACTGCACCGGCTAACACAACCCCTGCAAGCAACCATAAGGTGCCGGGTAAATAGCCGACTTGAGCAGCAAGAACAGGTCCGACTAATGGCCCCGCCCCTGCAATCGCGGCAAAGTGGTGACCAAATAGAACGTTTTTATTTGTCGGAACATAGTTTAACCCGTCATTATTAATGACGGCTGGAGTCGCACGTGTTTCGTCCAGCTTCATCACTTTTTTAGCGATATATAAGCTGTAATAACGATATGCTATGAGATACACCGCCACAGAAGCGACGACAATCCAAAGAGCACTGATGTGCTCACCACGCCTGAGTGCAACTACCCCCAGACAGACCGCACCGATTATCCCAAGGATCATCCACGGAATGTGCTTTAAAATACCATTTTTGTTCATAGAACACCCTTCTGAGGTAAAACGAACATGCCATTGATTTTGTATTAGCCATCATAAAAAACGATATCACTGTGTTTTCGTTGCTTATCATTTATCGTTGATGGGTTTTTAATTGGCAGTGGTTGAACTGTATTGAATCAAAAAATTGAGCTCTGCCATGGTGTATATGGTATGAAATTACACTCAGCAAATGACTAAAGTTATGCTAAGTGGTGCCATATGGAATTAAGCGGTTTGTTTTTTACTTTGAATGGTTTTTAGGGAGGTCAAATGAGCTTAAAAACGTGATCTGCATTACAATTTCAATTTGTTTTCAATAAGTTAAAAAATGTAGTATGCATGGTTAAAATGACGTTTATTGTGAATAAATTTCACTAATAACGTAAAAAGCTAAAGCTGAGTTACCTGAAACCTTATGATATCTATATACGTTTAGCGTGTAATCGTAGTCCAATTACCACCAACCCACCAACTGTGCTCACCATCAGTTTGTGTTTCACATCCGATACCGACTTTCGCTTTCCCTGCTTCAAAGGGATATGCGCAATCATAAATTGCATCAATCACGACTTCCCCTGATATCGCATCTGCAAAACCAATTTTATTTTCTTTACGAATTCGGTATACCCCGTCCTGTGCTTCATCTGGCCAGTTGTCAAAATAATAAAGCTGGTAAACTTCTTGCCCTTTCTGGTCAAAAACAGCCAAACCGCTATTTGGTCGTTCACCTAAGCAATACTTAAATGATGATTGCGGTTCAAAACACTCGATTTTATCTTTTTCATTCGCCACCCATAAGCTAAATTGTTGTTCAAGATTTTGTGCTGTTGATAAAAAAGACATTAATCCTAATGACATTAAGCCAGCGACATAACGAACCATCATCACTTTCCTTATTCTACTTTTACGCCGGATTATAGTAAGAAGTGGAGCGCATCAATCTTACTCCAATAAATACTCGCTTATTAAAGATAGCGGATATCTCTTTCAATGAAACTAGGAATAAGGGTAAATAAAATCTTGTACAAGAATAACCTTAAGATTCAAATTAGTAAGAATTCAGCCCCAAGAAGATGCATTTAAAAATATTTACGTAACTCAAAATGCTAATGGGGTTAAGTTAGTCAATAAGCTACCTTACTCTATCAATCTGGCTGGATTAGCGATTAATAATAATTTCTTTAATGACGAGCACTCTAACGGGGCTATTGGCATTCAATTATTAGGTGGAACCCCCCGTTATTAGTGCCAATCAAACCCCATTAACCAAGCCAGATGCAACCTCAATTATTTGGGATAAGATAAAAAGCAGTAGCGAAACAAAAATGTTCAGCACTAACTTCATTAAAATCAACCAGAAACACACACTGTATTAGCGGTTTTTTGCGCCAGCTCTAATGCACTTTCAATCGAATCTGCAATTGCTAAAGCAACACCTAACCGGCGAGTTCCTGCAATTTCAGGTTTACCAAATAACCGTAATTGAGTATCCGATCCTAATGCTGCACCAATATTTGAAAAAATCACATTTTGGCTTTGTAAACTAGGTAAAATAACCGCGGATGCACTTGGTCCATATTGGCGGATCACACCGATTGGGAAGCCAAGAAATGCACGAACATGTAAAGCAAACTCAGATAAATTTTGTGAAATCAGCGTCACCATGCCTGTATCATGGGGACGAGGCGAAACTTCATTAAAAATAATATCGTCACCGCACACAAATAATTCAACACCAAATATTCCGTAGCCCCCCAGAGAGGTAACAATTTTCTCAGCAACATCCTGCGCTTTTTTCAACACCACCTCACTCATGTACTGTGGCTGCCAAGACTCACGATAATCCCCTTTTTCTTGTCGATGCCCTACTGGCGCACAAAAGTGAATCCCATCCACGGCACTGACCGTTAATAATGTAATTTCAAAATCAAAATTAACCATTTTTTCAACAATTACACGGCCTTGACCTGCTCGACCACCTTCCTGTGAGTAATCCCAAGCTTGATTTAATTCGTCTCGAGAATGGATCACACTTTGCCCCTTCCCTGACGAACTCATCACTGGCTTAACAATACAAGGAAAGCCGATTTTTTCTGCTGCTGCGATAAAATCGAGTTTACTGTCTACAAATTGATACTCTGATGTTGGTAATTTCAACTCTTCTGCGGCTAAGCGGCGGATACCTTCTCTATCCATAGTAAGAACAATCGCTTTCGCAGACGGAACCACTTTCTGTCCTTGTTGTTCCAGTTCCATTAATACCGGTGTCGCAATCGCTTCAATTTCAGGCACAATAATATCGGGTTTTTCAATTGAAACTATTTGCTTCAGCGCTTCGCCATCAAGCATGTTTATTGTATAGCTACGGTGTGCAATATGCATCGCTGGCGCATTATCATAGCGATCAACCGCAATGACTTCGATGCCCAACCGTTGACATTCAATCGCAACTTCCTTGCCTAACTCTCCAGCACCTAACAACATGACTTTTGTTGCAGATTTACACAGCGCAGTACCTAATTGATTCATGATTGATAACCTTACCGACAAAAAAGTTACTGCCAATTATATACGCAACCGTTTGCTTTTGCTATCGAGGAAAAAATGCCATAAGACAATAATCTTATAACCTATTGATAATGATGGTTAACTATTTAATCTAATGGTGTTTTGTCACGCCCAGTAATAAAAGGTTCTTTATGAGAAAATTTAATATACTGTTTGCGTAAGATTGCTAACACACAAAATATTAAACCAATCCAAATAAGTGAGAAACTAATGCCTTTGACCCAATCAAATAGCTCATTAAATAAAAAAACGGCTAATAAGAATTGAATTGTTGGTTCTATATATTGTGCTAAACCTATTACCGTTAATGACGTTCGTTTAATTGCAGCAGTAAAAAAGAGCAAAGGAATGATCGTGACTGGAGCCGCTAACATATAAAGAACTTTAATTTGCCAATCCCCTTGCGCCACAGCGCTTAAACCATTAGAAGCTAACCACCAAGAGATCGCTATTGCAATGGGCAGCAACCAAAGCGCTTCTAGAAATAAAGACGTAATCACATCAAATCGAATAAATTTACGGATTAATCCATATACCGCAAAAGCACTCCCCATAACTAACGCTAAAATAGGTAATTCACCATACTGCCAAATTTGGTAACCAACCCCCGCACAAATAAAAATAACAGCCATTTTTTCTGCAAAAACAAGCCGTTCGCGAAGAAACAAAACACCAAGTAGAATAGAGAATAATGGGTTAATAAAATATCCAAGACTCGCGGCCAACACCTGTCCGTGAGTTAATGCGTAGGTAAATGTTGTCCAAGATATCGCCATAACCGACGAACTAAATAAACACAAAATTATCGACCGTTTATCAGACCATACCTCGCGCCATAAAGATTTATTTTTAATAATTAAGCGAACAAAAAAAAGTATAGGCACAGACCAAATAAGACGTTCTGCAAGTAGCTCTAAAGGTTCCGCTCCGGGAAGTAAACGATAAAATAATGGTGTGATTCCCCATAAGATATAGGAAAAAATAGCAAGAGCTACTCCCGAGCGAAGCAACATAATTTATCCACAATAAATCTGATTAAATAATATTAGCTACTTATCATACGCCAAAATGCAAAAAATAAAACTTATCAACATCATAATATAGGTTGAATTATATCAAGTATTCTTAAAATAAAAGGTAACTATATCGCTACCTTTTATTTACTCGCTGCATATATATTCATCAAAAAACATCACGCTGATGTAATGGTGGTTGCTGCTGCATAAATGCACATAATTCCTCTTGTGTCGGCGCTGCGGCAATAGCACCTTTTTTGGTTGTCGCCAATGCACCACAAGCAGTAGCTTGCGAAATGACCTTCATCAGCCCCTCTTTTTCATTGACTAGCCCATATTGTGAAATGGCCGCCAACAACCCCGCCATAAATGCATCGCCAGCCCCTGTGGTATCAATACTTTCTACTAAATAAGCACTTACGGCCATTTGAACCAAAGAAGTGAACACCTGACAACCTTTAGCCCCTTGAGTAACAATTTTTAATTGGGCAGGATAGCCTTGCAATTTGGCGATTGCATTTTCAAAACGACTTTCTTGCGTTAACCACAGCAGCTCATCATCAGAAAGTTTTAAAATATCCGCTCGTTTTGCAAAATTATCAACAACTTGGTGCATTTCATCGGGATCAGACCACATTTGTGGACGAATATTAATATCAAAACTCAGTAACCCACCAGCGAGTTTTAGTTGTTCGATAGCTGTTGATAGAGACGCTCTACATTGGTGATGCACTAGAGCTAATGAGCAAAAATGCAAAATATCATGACCAAATTGCGGTAAGTTATTTGTCGTTAAAAATTGGTCAGCCGAAGGAGAAACTAAAAAAGAAAATTCACGTTCTCCGTTTTCATGCAACGAGACGAGAACAGTACTTGTTTTATACTTTTCATCAAATTCCATCGCACTCGTATCAACCCCTATATCAAATAAGGTTTTTTGCATGAAATGCCCGAAAGCTTCTTCACCGACTCGTCCAATAAAACCACTATTTTGCCCTAAGCGTGCAACCCCAGCGGCGACATTTACAGGCGCACCACCAGCACAAGCTTCATATTGCATGTTTTGAAGAGGAATTAAATCAATAACTGCATCCCCTAATGCCCAAACTTTCATTATATCTCCTTTGCGAGTTTTATATTTTTAACCTTTATTCTTATTCATAAATAACACATTACCAACTCATGAAAATAAAACTAGTAAACGCAAACTGTTAACGTTAACATTAAGTATAAAGAAGCCAGCAAATAAACGCACCTATTATTGAATTTCATGTGCCCATTTTGTTATCGCGATCGAAAAATGTTCAGGAAGCCATAATGAAAAAACAACTTGAATTAGCCAACGAAACCATCAAAACAGCAAGAGAAAACATGAACTTGCAGTTCTACCCACAATACCACCTTGCCCCTTATGTAGGCTGGATGAATGACCCTAATGGTTTGATCTATCACCAAGGACAATACCACGCTTTTTATCAACATCATCCATTTAGTGCGATTTGGGGTCCCATGCATTGGGGTCATGCAACAAGCACTGATATGGTCCATTGGCAACACCAACCCATTGCGTTAGCACCAAGTGAAGATTATGACCGAGATGGTTGTTTCTCAGGCTCCGCAATTAGTTACGATAACAAATTGTATTTGTTTTACACAGGCCATATCTGGTTAGCAAATCCAGGTGATGACAGCCAAATCATCCAATCACAGTGTGTTGCAATCAGTGAAGATGGTATTCATTTCGAAAAGAAAGGTGTTGTACTCCCTTCCCCTGATGGCTATATGCACTTTAGAGATCCTAAAGTTTGGCAACAAGATGGTAAATGGTGGATGGTGGTTGGTGCAAGAGACTCTCAAGATCAAGGGCAAATCCTCTTATTTAACTCTACTGACTTATTAAATTGGGATCAAAACTATCAAATCCTAGCAAAAACTGACGACAATAATGTTTATATGTGGGAGTGTCCTGATTTCTTTCCATTAGGCGAAAAATTTATTGCCCTTTTTTCTCCTCAAGGAAAAAAAGCAAAAAATTATCAATATCGAAATTTATTTCAAAATGGCTATTTGGTTGGTAATTGGTCACCTAATTTACCTTATCAAATTTCACATTCATTTACTGAGCTTGATTTTGGCCAAGACTTTTACGCACCTCAAACCTTTTTAGCTAAAGATGGCCGTCGTATTGCTATCGCTTGGATGGATATGTGGGAAAATCATATGCCTACACAAAAACATGGGTGGTCAGGGTGCTTTACTTTACCTAGAGAGCTAACACTGAATGAGCAAGGTAAAATTATCTCTAAACCTATAGAGGAATTGAAATCATTACGCCAGTCTGCAAGCCATTTTCCCGCAACAATGTTAGCCAAAAACAGCACCATAGTAATAAATGAAAATGCGACAAGTTGTGAAATAGAACTTATTTGGGATTTACAGCAAAGCCCAGCTGAAAAATTTGGCTTTTGGATTGGATACGGCGTGCAGTTCTATGTTGATAACCAAAGTCAGCAATTAACCTTAATGCGTCATTACCCTGAATATACCATTAGTGATAATCGTTGTGCTCCGATACCGCAAGGTCATCAACTTAAAATAAATGCTTTTATCGACCACTCTAGCTTGGAAGTATTTATTAATGATGGTGAACTCAATTTTAGTTGCCGTATCTACCCACACCAAAGTGAACGAGATTTAAGATTATTTGCAATAAATCACCAGGCTAAGCTAGAAAAAGCGATTTATTGGGAACTCAAGAAAGCGATTGAATAACTGTCTATTCGATTTGCCTTCTCGGCGAAACTAAAAAGAATTACGTTCTAACAAGTCGCAAGCAACATATTCAACACTATTTTGCTGCCGTTCCTCTATGATGTGCAAAGCGGCTTGTTGACCTAACTGATAGTGCGGTAACACAACCGTACTTAATGGTGGATAAAATAGTTCTCCAACACCTATCATATTATCGTAGCCAAGTACTGCGATATCTTGTGGGATACGTAAACCACGGCTAAGTAGTACTTGGTAAGCTAAAAATGCAATACGGTCATTTCCACAAATAATGACATCAAAATCCGGTTTTTTATTCTTAAAGTGACTATTAATTAAAGCTATAACATCTAAATAGTGTTCATCACCTAACTCTAAATGGTATTGCTGAAGCGATTCTAGAGGTAAATTAGCCGTTGCCCACGCAGATTCCACCGCTTCACGGCGCGTTTTTCCAGCAAGTGTTTCTTGCGGGATATAAAGACAAAGAGGATTCCGATACCCTTTCTCTATTAAGCGATTAACTGCATTCAATTGACCATTAAAATCATCTGGTACATAGGCTGGAAACTGCCCTTTTTTATCTATGCAATTGGCAAGAACCAAACGATTATTATGTAATCCTTCAGGAATAGTCACTTCTCGAAGGCCCATCGTAGTATAAATAATACCATCTGGTCGCTGGGATAATAATTGCCGGACAGCTCTTTCACTATCTTCACTGGAGGTAATATTAACAACAAAGCTACTCCAGCCGAATTGCCTCGCGGTTTGCTCTATTGAAAGAATGATTTCCACAGAAAACGGAGTTGTCGCTGTATCAAGGGCCAAAACGCCAACTGTCGAAACCCTAGAACCTTTTCCTCTAATCTTACGAGCAGAAAAATCAGGAACATAATTGAGTGACTCAATAGCTTGTTGGACCTGTTTTAAGGTTTCAGGCTTGAGTAATTCAGGGTTATTAATTGCCCGTGATACTGTCATCAATGAAACATTTGCAAGTCGAGCTACGTCTTTTAAAGAAGCCATTAAGTATATTCACTCATCAAAACTAGGTTAGAGTAAATTTTAACATGTCAGATATAAAAAGCACTTAATCTTCGTCAATTCACAGATTAAGTACTATCACCTAAGAAAACAGCATAAAGTGTACATCTAAGACTTTTTATGACTAATGATTTAAGATATTATTGATTAGCTTTAACAATATTTCTGTCTATTACTTTATGTTAAAAAACACATTTAATAAGTAAATTCACATAATATGTTACACGTCATTAATCGAATATTACCCAATGACACAAACTTTAACTATTGTTTCTATTTTTATATTAAATTTAACTAGATGATGTTTTTAATATAAATTAAGGTCAGTAATACACTAATAAAAAGAACAACGATCAGTAGAAAATATTATTGTGAAATTTTAATTTCACTTTATTTATCTACGTATTTAATCAGATTGGTATGAATATCAAATCAGTTCAACAGGAGTATGGTGATGAATAACACCATTCACGTAATCGTAGAAAGTGATAATGTCTTTAAGAATAAACTGAAACTAATGATGGAATCTTTTGGTTTTATCTTTAGATTTTATAATAACGAAGAAGTGTTTATGAGTAATTATACTTACCCTAATGAGGGTAATGTAAAAGAATGTATTTTATTATTCTTAAACAATGATGAAAATCGTATTAGTAGATTAAACAATATAAATAATTCATTTGGTATTGTTCCATTCATTGTGCTTGCTGAAGAGCCTTCTATCAGTTTGTGCCGTGAGAGTTTTAAAGCCGGAGCTTTTGATTTTTTCCCTTTGCCTTTCAAGGACATTGAAATTTTAAACTCCATCAGTAACGCAACAGAATTATTTTTAAATATGCATGAAAAGTATAAAAAATATACCTACCTCTCTGATAAATTTAACCGTCTTTCGGTTAGAGAACGAGAAATCATGGATATGATATTAGAAGGTAATACCAGTAAAGAAACCGCTGAAAAACTGTCACTATCACCAAGAACTGTAGAAGTTCATCGCTCTAACATTTATACGAAACTAGGTATTAAATCACTGCCACAACTTATTCAAGAATACGAATACATTAATACCTATCCTAAATATATTTAATTTATATGATATGTTCATCTTGTTATAGCGTAATTAGTTTCTGGTGGTTTGACTCTAAGCCATCAGAAACTAATTACCTAAAAAATGCCAAGAGCACTATAATTTAGATAAATATAGATAAAAATCCTGTCAATTTTAAAATAATAACTTGTTTTTATAAGTGATAAACAATAGTTCTACTCTATCACAGATTAAAGAAACCTAAGTGAATTGATAATTCCACTAGTAATAATAACTACTAATACTTGTAAAATAAAATAATACTTTTTTGTGTTACTGAAATATCATTTAAAATAATAGTGCACCTATCACACCATTTTTTAGTAAGACAATGCGCTTTCTCATCAATATTTATCCATCACAAATCTAAAAAAATAGGGCTGTAAACGACATACCAACTTACCTAACTCAAGCATAATAAGTATCGTTTTCATTTTCTTTTCTCGATACATCAAGTAACGACACAAGCAGATAGATTATGCTTTATTTATCTATCGACTGTCGTTCAAAATGTTGGTAAATTCTTCGCGCTTCGCTGTTTTTATGCTTTTTTGTTGTTGTCCACAAAACATGCGAAAGCGCTTTTTTTTTACGGTCCAAAGCATATGTAAGAAGCTATTTGTAGTCTTTAATGTTAATTTCATACTGCTTTAGTTTGCGCCATAACGTTGTCCGCCCCATATCAAGGACTTTATGCATTTTTTGAATTTTACCTTCACAAGCCTGCGCCACTTCAATAATCAAAGCTTTCTCAACTGAATGAATATCCAAGCTAGCGAATCGTTGCTCTACCTTATTTTCCTTAAAAATTTCTTGTTCATAATAGTGAAATTTCAATTTCCCACTCGCTTCCCTTGCTAAAGCCTGCGTGAGTGCAAACAAAATATTGCAGCTATTCTGAGTTGAAGATAAAGCGACAACTAGAACTGGCTCTCCAGCATGTGAATACACTGGAGCTAGATAATAAAAAATCCCATGTAATTCGATTGGCGCAGTATACAACTTAGCCCGCGCACCATAAGTCAAATTATCAGATAATAAAGCTGCTATCTCAAAATTGCCCCCAAACTCATGACTAAGCCAAAGCGTTTTTCCATCAGAGCTAATCAGAGAACTTCGAATATTATTATCATGTAATGAGGCTAATCCACCTTCAATAGTTGTATAAGCAAGCTCTACAATATATTTATAATCATCTGAATTATAAATACTTTCTTTTACAGGTGTTGTAGTTGGAAATATTAAATGAACCGACATAGTTATCCTTATTCTTCGATAAGAGTTATCTGATTATGTCAATTTCCCATTTAATTATTATATTCTAGATCAAGTTATTAATTGATAGATTTAAACCGCTTGATCCACATCAATTTTTCACAATTAAAAGCAGTAAATCAATGTGGTAAAAAACAAAATGGCTAACTTAATTTACCTAAGTTAGCCATTTACACTTTTAAAACGCTCTGATTCACTTAGGAAGTGACAATATTTCCCCACAGGTCATATTCATCTGCATGCTCAACGAATACTTTCACTATATCCCCCGCGTTAACACCAAATTCACCATTAAGATAAACCATACCATCAATTTCTGGCGCGTCTGCCATACTACGCCCAATAGCACCTTCATCATCAACTTCATCAATAATGACTAAAATTTCTTTACCAATTTTATCTTGTAAACGCTGTGTAGAAATTTGTTGTTGTAATTGCATAAAACGATGATAACGATCTTCTTTAATTTCCTCAGGGACTTGATCCGCCAGCTCATTCGCTTTCGCTCCCTCGACAGGGCTATACTTAAAGCAGCCTACTCGGTCTAACTTCGCTTCCGATAAGAAATCGAGTAGCATTTGAAAATCGTCTTCTGTCTCACCAGGAAACCCCACAATAAATGTTGAACGTAAGGTGAGTTCAGGGCAAATTTCACGCCAACGCTTAATTCGCTCAAGTGTTCTTTCTACAGCGCCAGGGCGTTTCATTAACTTTAAAATTTTAGGACTTGCATGCTGCAGCGGAATATCTAGGTAAGGTAAAACTTTACCTTCTGCCATCAAAGGGATGACATCATCAACATGTGGATAAGGATACACATAATGTAAACGTACCCATACACCCAGTGAAGCAAGTTGTTCACATAACCCCACCATGCTAGTTTTTACCGGCTGCCCATCCCAAAAACCCGTTTTATTTTTAACATCAACACCATACGCAGAGGTATCTTGTGAAATAACCAGTAACTCTTTTACCCCTGAAGCGACTAAACGCTTAGCTTCATTTAACACATCTCCAATTGGACGGCTATCTAAATCCCCTCGCATAGAAGGAATAATGCAAAAAGTACAACGATGATTGCACCCTTCGGAAATTTTTAAATAGGCATAATGCTTTGGAGTCAGTTTTACCCCTTGTTCTGGAACTAAACTCAAGAAAGGGTCATGTTCAGGTTTTGGAACGTAGTGGTGCACGTGGTTAAGTACTTGCTCATAGCTATGTGGACCAGTGATTTCTAAAACTTTTGGATGTACTTCACGAATTTGGTTCTCTTTCGCACCAAGGCATCCTGTGACAATCACTTTGCCATTTTCATTCAGAGCTTCCCCAATCGCTTCTAGTGATTCCTGCACCGCGCTATCGATAAACCCACACGTATTCACAATGACTAAGTCAGCATTATCATAGCTTGGAACGACTTGGTAACCATCAGTGCGCAACTCAGTTAAAATGCGTTCTGAATCAACTAGATTTTTCGGGCAGCCGAGTGAAACGAAGCCAATTTTTGGCACCGGATTAGTATTTTGCGACATAACTCACTTCTTTTTTTGTGTTATAGATATTGTTTTAGAAAAATGGGCGAAATTTTACCTGAAGAATTGGGGGAATTGTATAAATTTTTATCGAAAATAATCTGTATTTAACGCGAAGATAATAGAAAAAAATTGTGTTAAACAGGTGATTCCTACAAACCATTTTTGTAAAAATCACCTAAGAATGCCAATTAGCGATTAACCGAACGAGCAATACGTGAATAGGTGTGACGAACACCACGGATCACAATACTATAATTTAAAATATTCTCAGGTAATGCGATTCCGTTATAACCTGAATCACCAATATGGTGTAAATCTGTCCCGGCCATTTTGCACATTAATGCAATTTGCCGAATAGTTTGTAAATCTGCACCTTCTTGAGAAGTGCCAATCGCCGTCATTGTCATCACGCCTTGGGAATGGCAATAACCTACCATTTTTTGCACAAATTCTAATGAAATCCCAGGTACCGTTCCCGGAGCTGGGAGCAAAATA
This sequence comes from Providencia sp. PROV223, assembly GCF_028479245.1. Lineage (NCBI taxonomy): Bacteria > Pseudomonadati > Pseudomonadota > Gammaproteobacteria > Enterobacterales > Morganellaceae > Providencia > Providencia sp. PROV223. The sequence goes on along the minus strand of NZ_JAMPNG010000021.1, from coordinate 64,925 downwards.
ATATCCGCACCATTGTTAATAAAGGTACGAATATCATCATCTGTGATGAGTTGCTCTGCGGAAGCATTTAAAACACCAGCAGCGTGCATTTTTCCCGTAATAAGCACAATATCTTCACCCACAACAGCTTTAAGCTCTTTAAGGCTCTGGTTAATTTCCTGATTAGTTACTCCATTGCCAGGGTTCCCCGTTAGAACAATAATATCCGCACCCATTTCTTTTAATTTAAGAGCATTTTTTACTGTTGCTAATCGCCCTTCTGACATTTTCCATTGCGCATCTTGTGTCGGATTATTAAAGCCCTCAGGTACAGGCTCTAAATTAACACCGATTGCTCGTCCCGTTAAACGCTTAAGTGTGCGAATGATTTCCTCAGGTTCAACCCCTTCGGGTAGGCCTTGCATAATCGGTTGATTAACATCAAAAACATTCAATAATAAAATGTCTGCACCTTGGCTTGCGGCTAATTCAGCATTCGTCACTGTCATTAATACGGGTTGAATTGTGCCTATGGTTTCAGAAACCAAAATTCGCCCTTCACTTGCTTTAATTGATTCTAATAGATTCTTTTTATTGAGTTTTACAATTTCTGAAGCAGAGCAGTCAAGATAACGTCGTTGCATGGCTATACCTTTATTTTCAACAAAATGAATGAAGTGTTCTTTCGCAGTAAAATTCACACCTTCAAAATATATCATGTAGACAATAATAAACTGCCTAATAGAACACACTATTAGCAAGTTATTTTTCAAAGAATAATAACTTTTTCTAACACTTAGATTTTTATATAAAAACAAACATTTTTAGCGACGAGTAATTTACTTATCGTAAATTACCACTTGTTTTTTAGTAATGGTAATGATTATCATTACAACTCTATATCACTTATGGTAAGGACGAAAATAATGAAACTCGCCTATAAAGCTGCTGTTTCAGGTCTCGCGTTGTTTTCAATCTCAGCATTAGCTCAAGAGTACCCTCTCGGTCACCCTGTGATCAAAAACGGAATGGAAATCCAAGGTGTTTACCTACAACCAATTACAATGGATACCGAAGAAGGCCATCATGCAATGTCTCACTTAGCTGCAGATAAAGCAGATGTCCACTTAGAAGCAGATATCCACGCTGTTGAAGATAACCCAAATGGCTTTGCAGAAGGTGATTGGATCCCTTACCTAACCATTGAATATTCAGTCACGAAACTTGGTGATAAACCACAAACTCAAACAGGCACATTTATGCCTATGGTGGCAAGTGATGGCCCTCATTATGGGGAAAACATCAAATTAGATGGCAATGGTAAATACCGTGTCACCTATAAAATCTATCCGCCATCACACAATAAAGATGTTGCCTTTGGCCGTCATATTGATAAAGAAACGGGTGTGGCCCCTTGGTTCGAGCCTTTCGAAGTCTCTTGGGATTTTGACTACGCAGGTGTTGGCCGTAAAGGTAGTTACTAATTTTTTAACCTAAATTAGTTAAGGGCTTAACCAAGGGAATTTTCTTGCGTAAGCCCTTTTTTGTTTGTCGTTATAAAAGGATAAACCAAGCCAAAATGAAAACATTACTGAGCTTTTTACTGGTTATCACTTGTACAATAATTCCCCTATCTTCATTTGCTGCAGAAAAATATACTGTCGAATTAGAAATGAAAAATGGTGATCTTATCCCACGAGTTCTTGAAGTCCCTGCAAAAACAATTATCCGCATTAAAATTACCAATACAGGCACTGAGCCCGCAGAATTTGAAAGTATTCAATTAAGAAAAGAAAAAGTTTTAGCCCCCGGAGCAAGCTCTGTTGTTGTTATCGCACCATTGAAACCTGGCACATATACTTTTTTTGATGACTTCCACCTTTCTCACCCCAAAGGCGAGATCATTGCGAAATAAAAGGATTTAGCATGGGACAAGTTCTGTTTGTTGTGTGGCGTGAAAGTTTTGAAGCGTTGCTTGTCATTGGTATTATTTATGCGTGGATTAAACGCCACCCTGACGCACATAATGGTATGAAATACCTTTGGGCCGGTGTCGCTATTGGGGTTATTACCTCCATCTTACTCGCACTTCTCATCTATGGCGTATTTAATGTCCTTGATGATACAGGGCAATCACTGTTTATGATTTTTATGGAGCTACTCGCTTGTATCCTGATTGTCCAAATGGTGTATTGGATGAACAAGCATGGCAGCTCAATGAAATCAGAAATTGAATCAGGAATAAGCCGTAATGCGGCTCACCATAACTGGTGGGGCGCCGCATTGATTATTGCCATTGCCATTGCCCGAGAAGGAAGCGAAATCGTCGTCTTTTTATCTAGCTTTATTATGTCGTTAACCGCGTCTAATGCATCGGCTTTCTTTATTGAAGTCGGTGGTGGAATTGCAATTGCAGGCCTTACACTCTATGCATTCTTATTAACAAATCGTTTAGTTTCATGGTCTATCTTCTTTAAGGTTACCGGCGTTATTCTATTATTCCTCGCGTTATCTCTCCTACTTAAAGGGGTAGAAGAAAGCGCTAACTTACTGATTGAATATGATTTTTCGATCCCTGATTTTTTAATTTATCCCGCTTGGGATACAACTGCATTTCTTGACGATTCGGGTATTGCTGGTAATTTTATCTCATCTTTCTTTGCCTATCGTTCACAGCCTATTTGGCTCAGTGTCATTACCTTTATCCTTTATTGGGCTATTGTGATCCCATTGTTTACTCGGAGCAAAAAAAATGTCTAGCTCACTGAGGCATAACATCAAATGGGTCTCGATTAGCTTAATACTCAGTATGGCACTACCTAACTTGGTTCAAGGTAAAGCACTGAGATCCCCTGTACAAACAGGGGATAACATCATTATCGCTAAAGGGGATATTCCTACTCCTGAAAAATATCAACATGCTATCCAAACCTATTTAGCCTTTGCCACTGCTGAATTGGCAGAAATGGTGACGCAATTGGAATTGTTACAACAGAGTTTACAACAAGGAAAGCTAGAACAAGCCCAAGCCGCGTATATTCAGGCTCACCAACATTATGAAACAGTACGCCCGATTATTATTTTATTTGGTAATACGGATAGAACAATTAATCCAAGAGCCGATTACTTCCTTGATAAAGAAACTGATTACCGCTTTACGGGGTTTCATCTTGTTGAATACCAATTATTTATGCAAAAAAATACTGAACTTGCCTCAACGGCAAACCAAGAATTATTACTTAAAGGGCGTGATTTGTATAAACGGGTAGCAACTGAAACCATTGAAATTCCTAAGCTCGTGCAAGCCTCAGCTGATTTTATTGAAATGATCTTAGAAACAAAATTGGGCGGTAAAGAAAATATCTACATTTTGTCTGATTTAACTGATATTGCTGCTAATTTAAAAGGGTCACAAAAGATAATTGAAATTATTAAGCCTTTTATCAAGCCAGAGACCCTTGAAAAAATACAGAAAAATGACCAACTAATTAACCAAATAATGCAGTCATATCAACTATCAAATACGACATATCAAGCTTATAGCCAATTACAACTCAAAGACAAAATGGCGCTTTATTCATTACTCACTCAGCAAGCCGAAACTTTAGCAAAATTACGTGCTGAGCTCGATGTCGATGTTTACTATAAATATTAAGGCATACATTTATGCAAGCTAAACTGAGAAATATATTGCAAACCAACGGAATGTCCCGGCGTAATGCCCTAAAAATGCTCGCAATTAGTAGCGCAGTTTTAGCCGCCCCAGCATTAAAAGCACAAGATAAAATCGCCGATTGCCAACTCACTTATGACAAAGCAATCAATTATCTTGGGCCACACCAAGCCGGTGTTTTGACGCCTGAACCCAAAAATGCCTCCTTTATCGCATTTAATATGACGGCAAATTCCATCGAAGAATTACAGACTGTTTTTACTCTACTGACCCAGCGCATTGCTGATTTAACCCAACCCCAAAAAGCACCTTCAATCAATAATGATAAAATGCCTCCCGCTGAATCCGGTATTCTGGGAACGCAACAGCAACCCGACTCACTAACCATCACCGTTGCTTTAGGTAACTCTCTGTTTGATAACCGGTTCGGATTAAATAAAATCAAGCCTAAATATCTTAGTGAAATGACCAGTTTCCCCAACGATAGGTTAGAGCAGAAATGGTGTGGTGGCGATCTTCTTCTACAAATATGCGCGAATAGCCAAGAAAGCGTTATCTATGCATTACGTGATATTTTGCGTCATATTTCTCCATACAGCTTTCCTCTCTGGAAAATCGACGGCTTCTTACCTGCACGAGATATTGATAACCATTCCACTCCTATCAATCTTTTTGGTTTTAAGGATGGAACGGGAAATGCACCCGCTGATGACAATTTATTGATGAACGAATTAATTTGGATAACAAAAGGCAGTCAAGAACCATCTTGGTGTGACGGAGGGACATACCAAGCAGTACGTCTCATTCGCTTTAATTTAGAATTTTGGGATAGAACGCCATTAGAAGATCAAGAAAATGATTTTGGTCGGCATAAAGATTCAGGAGCCCCTATCGGCATGAAAAAGGAGCACGATGATCCTGAGTTTGGCCAAGACCCTCATGGTGACCGTATTTTATTTGATTCCCATATGCGCCGTGCAGAACCCCGTAATCCTGAACGTTATACCGCAAAACTAAGGCGAAGAAGCTACAGCTATTCACTCGGGTTAACCGAAACAGGGGCTCTCGATATGGGTTTAATTTTCGTCTCTTTTCAGAAAAATTTAAAAACAGGCTTTATCGACACTCAAAAGCGCCTTAATGGTGAACCGCTTGAACGCTATATCAAGCCCTTTGGTGGTGGGTACTACTTTGTATTACCAGGAATCGAGTCGGCACAAAACATACTTGCTGAAAAAATGTTTACAGCCTTAAAACAAACTAAATAATGATAATAATAAAATAAAAGCCCCTATTACCCTTGCTATAGGGGCTTTACTGGCAACTCTATCATCAACTATTAGGCATTTTAAATAATAAAATACTGCGTAGATTTGAACATATCATTATTTTTTTCGTTCCTTCACATCCGCTTCAACTTCTTGTTTCCAATCCTCTGATATTGGCGCAGACTTTTGTTTAGCTTCCACCGCTTTATTTACCGCACGGTAAGCCTTGTCGTATCCAGTCCCATCTTGGACATAACCAGTAGCATTTGAACTTTTAATTCCAATATTTTCTGCTTCAGAAATGGCATCAATATTCGCTCCCAAGAAAATAAAATCCCATTTATCTTCTGTTTCTGCGGACTTAATCATGGCTTTAATTTTTGCTTGAGAATATTTACGGCTACTATTTTCTTGTCCATCTGTAATTATCACAAAAAGAACATTATTATTTTTTGTAACCTTTCTATTTTCTTGCATTTTTTCAATACCGTCTCCTATCGCATCTAATAATGCGGTATAGCCACCAACGGGATAATCATCAAGTGTTAGATTAGAAACCTTTTCAATGGGTTCTCTATTATGAAGTAAACTTGTTTTGTCATTAAATAAAATAGTTGTAATGTAGGTTTTTGCTTTTTTTCCCTTATTTTCAGTTAATACACTATTATATCCACCGATTGTATCGGTTTCGAATCCTGACATTGAACCACTTTTATCTAGAATAAACACTAAATCTAAAATATCGGGATCTTTTTTAGTATTAATAATAGTAGTACTACTAGCAATAGAGGAAAATAAAAACAAAAATGCAGCTGATATGACGGTGAAAACGGATTGTATGGATAAATTCATCGCCGAGTTCCTTGGTGTGGTTAATATAACCATACCAATCTGGCTTTTTCATCAGTTATTTAAAATAAGATTACTCTGTATACTTAATAAGCATTTTCTTAATTAATTCCAAAAATTATTACTTGAAAATAATCTTCCTAAGTAAGTATATAAATAGTATATCCCCTTAAACCATTACTGTTTTAACCAAATACCATGTTCTCTTACTACATTAATTTCTTGAATAAAATTATTATACTTTATATTTTCTGTAACAGAGTTTGATGAAGCGCTTCGAGCCTGCTCATGTACTAACTCAGTAATAGCATGGTGAAATTCTTGGTTTAATTCTTTATGGATATCAACATCATCAGTATTTTTTAATCGTGTAGCTAACTGAATTAATTTTTCGGCTTTTATCTGTACATCCGTATTATCAAAAGTAACAGTTGGAACTTCATATATAAATGCCATATTGATAGAATCTGCAGCTTCATGATTAGCAGGATCCGGTAATAATTTTTGCCCATATTCATTATCTAAATAGGCAATTAATTCATGTTTATCAAAGCATTTAGATTTAATATTTCCATCTAACTTATCATCATATAGTGTGATTGAATCAGGAAAGCTTTCTCCTACTGGGTAGCTACACCTAAATATATTTGCATCAATAAGCGTTGCGTTAGAACTGCGGGCCGGTAGCTCAAGTTCGTGCCCATTAATTGTAATGGGATAGCTAGCAGGTTTAAACCTATCTTCTTTACCATCAACAGCATAAACTTCAGACAAGGTGTAGTAAACAAAATGATTTGGGTTAATAATCCCGCCAGAGTTATTTTCAAAAACAAAGAAATCCGTCACGTCACCTTCACCACTAACTAATTGGTGTGGTCCACTAGAAAGTAAAACAACGCCTTTATCATCCGGTAAAACATCATAACCTTTGCCATCTAGCTTAAACGTAATCGTGTTTGTACTTGGATTACTATAATAAAACTTACCCTTACCACTTAAAAGTTCCATATCGTCACAAGCGGAAAGTAATATAGTTACAGTTATAAAACAGCTATATTTTAGTATAGTATTCATAATGTTATTCCAAAAATCATTAACCCTGACTTATTAACTAAAAATTAGAGCTATTGTATGACGCTCTTTAAAATATTATTTTCGATATTAGAAACTATTATTCAGTTATTCGAATAAAATAACTTTACGATAAATGCGGTAGTTACCAATTTAATGGATATAACTTATGCGTTATTATCACGCAATACTTTTAACAATACCTGAAAAACCTCATCCATTAACGGCGTCGTTTGTTGGCTATTGCGAATTAAGGCTACTGTACGAGTTAACTCGGGTTGTTGTAATTGTAAAACTTTCAATTCTGGATCACGTAAATGTACAGTATAAAGCTGTGGTAAAATCGCAATCGCGAGTTTTGAGCGAACTAAGCCATATAGCGTTTCAATGTAATCCACTTGATAGCGAATCTTTAATTTTAAACGGTGACTTTCCACTGTCGCAGCGACCAAGCGTTGAATATTACCCTTCGAAAATACAGCCACATCACGGTTATTGAGTAGCTTCCATGGCATATGAAATCTATTATCCGCTACTGCGTCATCATTATGGATAACAGCCACAAAAGGGTCATCTTGTAGTGGAAAAATAGCTAAATTCTGAGGTACTGAACTATCTAACACCCCAATACCGAAATCAATTTCATGATTGATAAGTTTATTAATCAAAGCGTCATTCGTTTGGTCATAAAACTCAATATTAAGCCTCGGAAAATATTGATTTAATAGTTCAGGCACAGCAGGAAATAACAGAGAACTTACGGAAGGAACTAAGCCAATACGTAATGTTCCATCCCCTCCTTCCGCGATTATTTTTTGAATTTCACTAAATGCGCGATGAGAAACACTCAGTATTTGCTGTGCATGTGGCAAAATTGCAGTACCTAGCTCCGTTAATGTTACGGATGAAGCTGTGCGATTAATTAGCTTTCCTCCGATAACCGTCTCTATTTGCCGCAAAGCACTACTCAAAGCAGGTTGACTTACCGCTAGACGATTAGCGGTCTCGGTAAAATGACGAAGTTTCGCTAACGTCACAAAATACTGTAGCTGTTTGAGCGTGAGTGCAGGCAGCCTCTGCCAAGGTTCTATCATAATAATGTTCTTTTACTTTTATTGGATTAGCCAATATCTCGATTCATTATAACCATTTCTTATCACATGATAAATTTTATCATCTTGGCAAACGTTTGCGTTGCTCATAAAGTAACAATCATAAATTGTAGGAATGGTATCTTTATGTGCATAACAGAACAAAATAGGCGTCACGTCATTCAATCTGCTAAAGGCGAAAAGCCTTTTGACCTTTTACTCGCTAATGCCAATATTGTTGATATGGTAACCGGTGAAGTTCGCTTTGCAGATATCGGGATCACCGGCAACCTAATTGCTAGCGTTCATCCTACTGGAACCCGTACGGACGCAAATGAAACCCATGATTTATCAGGCTATTTCATTTCACCTGGCTTAATAGACACTCATGTCCATTTAGAAAGCTCACACTTACCCCCTGTACGTTATGCCGAAATAGTTCTAGCTCAAGGAACAACGGCTGTATTTTGGGATCCCCATGAGCTTGCCAATGTATTAGGCCTAGAAGGTGTACGTTATGCTATTGATTCTAGCCGAAATTTACCGCTAGATGTCATGGTTGCAGCCCCTTCGTCAGTGCCATCAACACCTGGCTTAGAAATGTCTGGAGCAGACTTTGCTGGGAATGAAATGTCAACCATGCTGAGTTGGCCGGAAGTTCGTGGCGTGGCCGAGGTCATGGATATGTTTGGTGTGCTCCATGGCAGTGACAGAATGGAAGAAATTCTAAATGCAGGAATTACATCAGGCAAGCTTATAGAAGGCCATGCAAGAGGTTTAAAAGGAGCTGATCTCCAAGCATATCTGGCTGCCGGCGTCACCTCTGATCACGAGTTAACCTCGGCTGAAGATGCCCTTGAAAAGCTACGTGCGGGCCTTACATTACAAATTCGTGGCTCACATCCTTACCTCCTTCCTGATATTGTTGCCACATTAAAATCCTTACCGCATTTGTCATCACAAATCACAGTATGCACGGATGACGTGCCTCCCGACATATTAATTGAAAAAGGTGGCATTATTGCGTTATTAAACCTGTTAATTGAGCATGGAATGCCAGCAACGGACGTACTACGCTTTGCTACATTTAATGCTGCAATACGCTTGCAACGCCATGACCTTGGCCTAATTGCTGCAGGGAGAAAAGCAAATTTAGTCATCTTCGATTCATTGGAAACGTTGAAAGCACAAGCCGTGTATGTATCAGGCCAAAAAATTGCAGAAAATAACCAACTTATCAATGCATTAAGTGCACATAATGATATTTTACCACCGCGAGACACCATGCAACTCTCGCCAATCACCCCAAATGATTGCACGTTAAAAATTGATGGAATCAATAATGGTAGTGCGCGTTTACGTCATATTCGTGGGGCACGTTTTACCCAATGGGGCGAAATTGACGTACAAATCAAAAATAGCGTGGTACAAGTGCCGAATAATTTCAGCCTTATTCGAGTTCAACACCGTCACGGCCGCCACGATGCTTTACCTCAGATAGCCTTACTTGAGGGTTGGGGGGAATTACGCGGCGCCATTGCGACTAGCTATTCACACGATTCACATAACCTCGTTGTCCTTGGTCGTGACTCTGATGATATGGCCATCGCCGCTAATTTATTAATCGAGAGTGGCGGAGGTATGGCGTTAGTACAAAATGGTCAGGTTTTAGCTCATGTCGCTATGCCAATTGCCGGTATGCTATCTGATTTACCCGCAACTGAGCTGGCTGCTCAATTTCGCCAATTGCGTGAATTAAGCAGCGAAATCGCTGATTGGGAGCCACCTTATCGAGTCTTTAAGGCTATTGAAGGAACCTGTCTTGCTTGCAATGCAGGCCCACATTTAACCGATTTAGGATTAACGGATGGAACAACACGTCAAATCGTTGACGCTGTCATCCATACTGCTAAGCACGCATAGAAAATTAATAATAATGATAGGAGAGCCAATTAATGGCTGACAATTCAATAAATACGCCAACATCAGGGAGTTGGCTAGAAAGGCGCTTTGCTTTACGTGAGCGCGGCAGTTCAGTAAAAACAGAGTGTTTAGCTGGGGTGACCGGTTTTTTAGCCGCAGCTTACTTGCTCGTGGTGATCCCCGGTTTACTTGCCGTTGGAGGGATGGATAAAGGAGCCGCAACCACTGGAACAATTATTGTCTTCGTCATTGCCAGTTTATTAATGGCATTCTATGCAAACTTACCTTTTATTGTTGGCCCTGGTATTGGAGGCTCAGTCCTTGTCAGTATTACACTTGCAGGCAGTGAAGGTATTGACTGGCAAATAGGGCTCGGCATTGCTTGTTGGTCAGGGATCTTATTTTTCCTATTAACTAAATTTGGTTTGCGTGAAGTTGTTACGCGCTCTGTCCCACAATCAATTAAACTCGGATTAACTGCATCAATTGGCCTTTTCGTTGCCGTATTAGGCTTTCGAAATGCAGGATTAGTACTCGCTAACCCAAAAACAAATGCATTAATGCTTGGTGATTTTCTTTCCCCCGGAGCATTAGTTGCACTTGCTGGCTTTTTCGTTGCAATTGCACTACAAGCTCGCAAAATACCGGGCGGAATTTTATGGGCTATTTTATTTGCAACCCTCTTAGGCATTCCTTTTGGTGTCACAAAATTACCTGAAAGCTTTATTGGTATTCCACACTCTGTAGCTCCTGTATTAGGGCATGTAGACTTAATTGGCGCATTAAATATCGCGTTTCTTCCTTTCTTATTTGTCTTTTTTGCTGCTGAGTTTTTCTCAACCATGGGGACAACATTAGCGGTTGGCGGAGAAGCTGGTTTATTAGATAAAGAAGGTAATATGCCCAATATTAACCGTCCCTTTATCGTTGACTCAATTGCTGCAGCACTAGGCCCATGGGTCGGTATTCCAGCCGCAACCGCACTTATTGAGTCCTCAGCGGCGGCAGAGGCTGGAGGTAAAACAGGTATGACAGCTCTTGCTGCAGCCTTTATGTTTTTATTAATGCTGCTATTTACACCAATCGCATTAATGATCCCAGCACAAGCCACGGCTCCTGCTCTGATTTTAATTGGACTAAATATGTTCAGTGGTTTACGAAAAGTAGACTTAGGCAATTTTACCGATGGCTTACCCGTATTAATGATGGTGATGATTACGCTAATCGCTAATAGCTTTGGTACGGGTATCGCCGGTGGGTTGTTATTCTATATCTTAATTAAAGCCGTTGCTGGCAAGTGGAGAGAAATTCCAATTAGCTTGTGGATACTTGCGGTACCTCTTGTTTATTATTTCTCAACACTAGTGAAACACTAAACCATTAGTGCCAGAAAAGCCGATTTTTCCACTGTCGGCTTTTCTATTCTAATTAATTTAGTTTAAAACTGCATGAGCTTCTATTTCTATTAACCATTCCGGCAAGGAAAGCCCAGAAACAATAACCCAAGATGAAGCAGGAGGATTGTTTGGAAACTTTTCTTTTAATGCTTTCGCAATATCCGCTTGTTCCTCATGGCTATTAAAGCCCTCTTTGATATAAATACGTAGCATAGCCACCTGAGATAAATCGCCGCCTGCCTCATGCAATACATATTCAATATTGATTAATGATTGTACGGTTTGTTCGTAAATACCCCCAGCAACAGTTTCTTCCGCGGCATTTACTCCAACCTGACCCGATAAAAATAATTGTCGGGTTCCCGTTATTTCTATAGCTTGGCTAAAGCCATACTGCAAAGAATTAAAGATAGAAGCCGGGTTTATCGATTTTTTAGTCATTTTTATTTCATTATTAATAAAACAATAATGCAGTATAAGCCATTTGCTTTTTGATTCATTAAACATCAAGCAAACGTCATTTGATTGGTATTAAGAAAGCATCAAAAGACACATTGATTTAAGCTACCTAAGAATAAATACGAATACGCTCAGCTAAATAATTCGCGCATTGCGTGACACTCATCAACTGATTTTCCCAATCAACAGAATCCCCTGTTAAATAGGCGTTTTTTGCTACCACTAGGATCGAAGTCAGTTCCACTGGCATTAATTCAGCTGCCCAAATAGCGGCCTCACTCTTTGAAGTAAATAGCCCCTAATTAGGAGCCATTTAATCAACGATACATAGTTAAATCAGTGGAGGAATTGACGGTAAAATAGGCACTTCAATCACTGTCGGCCCATTACGCCTAAATGCCTCTTCACAGGCTTGCTTAATGTCTTCTATCGTTTCGGCTCTCACCGCAGCACAACCATATCCTTTTCCTAAAGCCACGATATCTAAATTTGGAATATCAAGCCCCGGAACCCCTGGTGTTTCCTCCAATACTGCAAATGATTTTAAAATGCCATATTCATTGTTTTTCGGAATGATAAACACAATAGGTAAGTTCTGCTGCGCAGCACTCCATAAGCCTTGAATTGAATACTGCATAGAGCCATCACCAATAATTGCCATCACTGGGCGATGGCGCTCGCTGTCCCTTTCGGCTAATGCAATTCCCACACTTGCTGGTAAATTCCAGCCTAATGAACCACTTGCAAAAGTATAGAATGAATCAGGAAATTCAATTGGCCATTCACGATGAAGTTCACCGAGGTTTGAAGGGGACTCTTCCACCAAGACGGTTTCTTTTGGTGAAACTTCCCTCAAGGTGCGAAATAATTGCGTTGCACTCAGTGTTGGGCTATTACTGCTTTGTTCAGCTGCAGCTGGGTACGGTGCCATTCCATGAGGTTGTTTTTCCACCGTTTTTGTCGCAGTACGAGGCGCAACCAAGTTAATTAACCCTTCTAGTGCGAGTACAGCATCACTTAACAAGCTATCTCCAATAGGAGCTCTAGCCACTTCGATTGGGTCATCTGTAATGTGTAGTAATTTCAGTCCTTCAGGGATATAACTGCCTGCAACATAAGGGTAATACCTAAATACAGGAGCTCCAATAACAATGGCTAAATCATGTCCTTCGAGTTTTTCAGATAACGGTTTTGTCGCAAAAGGTAACCCACCTGCATATAGAGGATGAGTTTCTGGGAATGGCGGCCGTTCAGATGCAGGCGCAGCCCACACTGGAGCATTTAATTTTTCAGCAAGTTTAATGCCGATATCCCAACCTTCCCCTCTTGCAATGGCGGAACCATAAATAAGTACAGGATTCTTCGCATTCGATAGTGCTGAAGCAAACTCTTGTAGTCGAGCTGGATCATAACCAATGCGCTGCGGTACAGAACGAACAACAGCTTCTTGTGCTAGTGCGGGCTTATCCCAATCATCCAGTGGGATAGATAAAAATACTGGCCCAGCAGGTGGTTGCAGAGCCATTGCATACGCTCGCATAAAAGCAGCGGGGACGTCTTCCGCACGTACTGGTTGATAGCTCCATTTTACCCAGGGTTTTGGCAACGTTTCAGGCTCAATGTTGGTTAGCCAAGGCTCCATCAATAACATTTCTCGTGTTTGATTTCCCGCCGTAATAATTAATGGTGTTCGGTTCATATAGGCAGTCAAAATATTACTCATGGCATTACTTAACCCTGCGGAAGTATGCACATTCACCATCGCAACTTTACGCATTCCCTGCGCGTAACCATCTGCGGCGGCAACAGCAGAGGCTTCTTGTAATGTTTGGATATAACGAAAATCACTCGGAAAATCTTTTAAAAATGTTTCTTCTGTCGAACCTGGGTTGCCAAAAATGGTTGTAATACCTAACTTACGTAATAAATCATAGGTGACTTGACGGATCGTTTTTTGCATTTAAAACACTCCATAAAAAATATTCAAATTATCTAATAAAAAGAAAATTTAGATTTAAAACACTCTGTTAAACTCACACGCCATATCATTATTAAATAATTAAAATAAAACCTAACTCATTGTAATTAGGTACTATAGCAAAAAATTGATTAACGATATATTCAGGTGGATTTTCCTTTTAAATCCATCAAAAAGAAAGGTAATGACAATACACTTATGAAAACAAGCCATTAAATAACAGCCAAATTAGACAGTCTCAATAAGACGGTAAAAAAAACCAAATATAAACCTGAAACAAAATTATCAAATAGCGTTTAGTGATTATATTTGTACTTATTATATTCAAAAGTAACCATCAACGATTTGCTATTGATAAAAGGTCGTATATTTAACGCTAACGGCAACGCCGTCCCCTGATCTCTGAAGATTGTCCTATCTATAGGCTAGACAATATTTTCACTCAGTATCCAATAATGGATTATTTACCTCATTTTTCACTCTAATCTGTCCATTTTCTTTTATGTTGTACATCACACTTCTTATAATTACTTGGTAGCATAAGCCTTCAGTTACATGAGTTCCCAAAAAAAACAATTTTATCCTTACATGCCATCTTCAAAATGATCCCTTTCAACAGAAACCTGCTGTTCATGCTGTCTCTCGCTATTTTTAGCTAAGAAAATTTGCATATAAGACCTCGTTGTCACCCATTTAATACTCAGGCTAGGGTTAACTAAAAGTTATAGATACCCAAACAAAACTCATTGTTAAATAAAAGTTGCACAAAGTAACTTAATTTATCGCTAATGTTAAATAACAACAGTGAAAGTTCTGGTAAACTAACTTGAGGTAAAATAATGATCCTAGATGCCAGCTACACTTTATTAGTCGCTTGTTTGGCGCTGTTGATTGGTATGTTTGTTGTCAAATACACACCTTTTCTACAAAAAAACCATATCCCTGAAGCCGTTGTTGGCGGCTTTATTGTTGCTATCATTCTATTAATTGTTGATAAAACTGCAGGGTATTCATTTACTTTTGATGCTTCACTACAAAGCATTTTGATGATTACGTTCTTTTCATCAATTGGATTAAGCTCAGATTTTTCGCGTTTAATAAAAGGTGGTAAGCCACTTGTCTTATTAACGATAGCAGTGACTATATTAATTGCTATTCAAAATACCGTTGGTATGGGAATGGCTGTCATGCTTAATGAAAGTCCATTTATTGGTTTAATTGCGGGTTCAATCACACTTACGGGTGGCCACGGTAATGCAGGGGCTTGGGGACCAATATTAGCTGATAAATATGGTGTGACAGGTGCTGTTGAATTAGCTATGGCGTGTGCAACCTTAGGCTTAGTCCTCGGTGGGTTAATTGGTGGCCCTGTTGCTCGCCATTTATTGAAAAAAGTTGCGATCCCTAAAAGTACTGAACTCGAAAAAGAAACCATCGTTGAAGCTTTCGAACAACCGAGTGTTAAACGTAAAATTAATGCCAATAATGTTATTGAAACCATCTCAATGCTAATTATCTGTATTGTTGTTGGTGGCTATATTAGCGAATATTTTAAAGATACCGTCATGCAATTGCCAACCTTTGTTTGGTGCTTATTTGTCGGTATTATTATTCGCAATGTCTTAACACATATATTTAAACATGAAGTTTTTGAACCAACCGTTGATGTATTAGGTAGCGTAGCCTTGTCATTATTCTTAGCAATGGCGCTAATGTCCTTAAAATTCGGTCAACTCGCTAGTATGGCAGGCCCTGTTCTGATTATTATTGCAGTACAAACGGTGGTTATGGTTTTATTTGCAACATTTGTTACCTTTAAAATGATGGGCAAAGATTATGACGCCGTTGTTATTAGTGCCGGGCACTGTGGATTTGGAATGGGTGCAACACCAACCGCTATCGCTAACATGCAGACCGTCACTAAAGCATTCAGCCCTTCCCATAAAGCCTTTTTAGTGGTGCCTATGGTGGGTGCATTTATTGTCGATATTTCAAATAGTATCTTAATTAAAATCTTTATCGAAATCGGCACGTATTTTACCTAGTACACAACCATAAAGGCTGGGCTATAACCCAAGTATATAGTCTGGCCTTCACTTTTTATCTCTATTTAATTTAAACCGCCTAATTTCCTTTCACCATTTTCAGCACAAAATGAATAGTTGTTCAGATTAATTGGTATTAATTCGGTAGAATATGCGAATTAATACCAATAGTCGGTTTCTGTGAGTAAAAGCAAATAATAGGTTTCTGAAAATGAAGTTAAGGCATCTCGATATTTTTTATGCGGTCATGACCTGTGGTTCTCTAACTCGCGCAGCTGAGGTTTTACATATCTCACAACCTGCTGCCAGCAAGGCCTTAAAACATGCAGAACAACAACTTGGCTTAGTATTATTCCAACGGATAAGAGGGAAGTTAATTCCTACAGCTGAGGCAAACCTGCTATTTGAAGAAGCGAAGGAAGTTTATCATAATTTAGATAAGCTCAGAATTTTAGCGCAAAACTTATCACGTGATCCGCAAGGCAAATTAGCCATTGGTTGCTTACCTAGCTTAGGGCTAAACTTAGTACCTGAAGTGACCGCTCAATTTATTAAAAAGCACCCCAATATCAAACTTACGATCGGTACACATCATACAACCGATATTCTGCAGTTATTAACCCAACAAGATCTCGATATTGGTATTGGCTTTAACCTTGAAATTGAAGGTGGTATTACGGTTTTACCTATTGCAGATATCCCATTAGTTTATGTGGATAGCAAATTACCATTGCACTCACCTGTTTCGCTCACTGATATCGACCAAGAGCGTTGGATCCACCCTGGTTCTGATTCTTTATCTCAGCTATTACAAAAACGTCATGAGTTTGCAGAATCGAATATTAGTGTGCATACCTATCATATGGCTGCAGAATTTGTTCAGGCAGGTTTAGGTTGCAGTATTACCGATATTTTTTCAGCCGAACATACATTGCCTGAATCAATGATTTACCCTTTACAGGAAGGTTTACACCTTGCCGTATCCGTTTTTCATCGCGCAGATAAACCATTAACCAAAGCTGCACAGAATTATGTTAATACCTTGGCATCCACACTTGAGAAAAGAAATAAAGTAGTTAACCAAAAGTTATACTCTAGTGATGAAAACTCAATTGTTTAGTTAGCTTATTCACCGTTAAATAATAACATCTTGGTTATTATGGGTTACGGATTATTATGACTAAACATGTAGTGGTTATTGGAGCTGGTGTGATTGGTTTAAGCACCGCCTATGCATTAATTAAAGCAGGCCAAACCGTAACATTAGTTGAATCAGATACAGATGTCGGTATGCACACCAGTTTTGCTAACGGTGGGCAACTCAGCTATCGCTATGTTTCTCCCCTTGCTGATGCAGGTGTTCCTTTACAAGGCCTACGTTGGATGGGGAAAAATGACTCCCCCTTAAATTTAAAAATAACGCCTTCATTACAACAGTGGTCTTGGCTAGCGCAATTTACATTAGCTTGTAACCGTAATACCAATAAAATTAATGGTACCCATCTTTTACGTTTATCACTCCTGAGCCAAGAAATAATGAATAAATGGCGTAACAATGGTGATATTGCCGATTTTGCTTGGGAAAAATCAGGGAAATTAATTATCCATCGTGATAATAAGAGTTTTCATAAAGCCAGTGAAACGGTTGATAAACAATTTCAAAAAGTATTAACACCCGCTAAAATTATTGAACTAGAGCCTTCTTTAAAAAATATACAGTCTCAACTAGTCGGGGCAATATATGCTCCTGATGATGAGAGTGCAGATTGCTATTTATTCTGCAAAAATCTACTGCAATATTTACTCATGCAACCGCAATTTAAGCTTTGTTTGCAACACAGTGTTGAATCTTTCATTACACAAGATAACAGCATTACAGGAATAGCCACTCACCAGGGAACTATCCAAGCTGATGATTTTATTGTTTGCGCAGGTAATGGTAGCCGCGAGTTATTAAAACCACTGAATATTAATGTCCCTATTTTAGGGTTAAAGGGATATAGTCTAAGTGTCGAATACCCGCAAGCTGAGCATATTGTTCCGAAAATTAACGTGACTGATTACGGCAATAAAATTGTCTATGCCAAACTTAATGAGCAATTACGCATTGCTGCGATGGTTGATATTGGTTATGACAAGCATGGTTTACGTGAAAATAGAATACAAGCTCTTAAGAAGATTATTAAACATACCTTTCCTGAACTACCTAAAATTAACGATGCTGAAAGCTGGTGTGGGTTACGCCCTTCAACACCAAAAGGCCCACCGATATTAGGAAAAACAACCTATAAAAATTTATGGCTTAATGTTGGACATGGCAGTTTAGGGTTTACTCTTGCCGCAGGCAGCGCGGAAATATTGACTCAATTAATTACAGAACAAAAAACGCCAATTTCTTTAACTGGATTAACGAGGTAATCATGTCCATCAAACGTAACAACCCGAAACCACGCTTAGCTGACAGTGTTGAATATGCAGGGATAGTTTATTTATCAGGACAAGTATCTAATGACCTAACAGGTGATATTACCCAGCAAACTGAAGATGTTTTAGCTAAAATTGATACGTTATTAGCAGCCAGCAACAGTAATAAAACACAAATTTTATCTGCTCAAGTTTGGATTAAAAATATGGCGAGAGATTTCTCGGCCTTTAATGCAGTATGGGAAAATTGGATGCCTGTGGAAAATAGCCCAGCTCGTGCAGCAGTTGAAGCAAATATGGCTCGTGAGCAAGTTCTTGTTGAAATTATGGTGATTGCGGCTCAATTTTAATTATATGCATATTCTAAAAAGCAGTTAAACCTTGAAATAAGGCCAGCTGCTTTTTTTGCTCTGCTATTTCTTTATTCCTAAATCTCATGATTAAAAAAATACCAGTTTAATAAAATTAATCAATCTTATTATAATTAATAACCTTTTACTCTTTACCCACTTGAATAATATTATTTCAATGAACTTTAAAATATACATATAAATATTATTACTAAATAATTTACAAGAGGTATTAAATGAAAGAAAGAGTGGTTGATTATATTTTATCAAAGTTATATGACTTAGGCATTGAAGATATTTTTGGTGTTCCTGGTGATTATTCATTTCCTATTAATGACGCTATTTGTGTTAGTTCTCGACAGCGTTGGATTGGTAATTGTAACGAACTAAATGCAGCCTATGCCGCTGATGGCTATGCTCGAATAAAAGGTGCCGCTGCATTATCAACTACATTTGGCGTTGGCGAATTAAGCGCACTCAACGCAATAGCGGGTTCCTATGCAGAAAGGTTACCGATATTTCATCTTGTCGGAATGCCACCAAGCCAATCAAAGAAAAAACGTCTAATTAACCATCATTCTTTAGGTGATGGTGATTATGATGTTTTCTATAAAATGAGCCAGCATATTGTCTGCGCCCATGCCATTATAACCCCAGAAAATTGTATTGAAGAAACAGAGCGATTAATCACTTGCGCCTTACACGAGCGTCGCCCAGTTTATTTTGGGTTACCTGCTGATTATGCTGTAAAAACTGTGGCTAAGTCACCTCATAATACGGTTCCATTAATACCAAAAACCAATCCAGAAATACTAAAAAACATTATCCATCTCATCTTAAATAAATTAATAAATAGCCAGCAACCCTGTTTATTAGCAGGGTCAATATCTCTACGTTTAGGATTACAAAAAAGCTTACAAACTATTATCGAAAAAACCAATATTCCCTATACAACCTTTTATATGGATAAGAGTGTTTTAGATGAAACTAATACACAATATATTGGAATGTATGCGGGGGAGTTCATCAATCCACAAGTGACTTCATTTGTAGAAAACTGTGATTGTGTTTTAAATATCGGCACTATAATGTCAGATTTTAATACTGCTTGTTACACCTCTAATATTGAAGAGGGAAACATAATACACATTATGGATAATTACGTTGTGATTAGTGGCCAACGCTACGATGAGATTTATATGAAGGATGTCATCTCATCGTTAAAAGATAAATTGACATCAACTTCTAATTATTATTTTTATAATAATAATTACCCTAAAGCACAATCACTTGGTACACCAATAAGTTCAAAAACACAAGAAATAACGGAAACATTCTTATACCCTCGTTTAGAAAAAATGCTCAAGCCTAACGATATTATATTTGGTGATACAGGAACATTTACCATGGGCTTATCATTTGCACTTTTACCTAAGGGGGCATCATTTCATTCTCAATCTTTATGGGGATCAATTGGCTGGGCCACTCCTGCTGCATTAGGAGCAGCTTTAGCATCTCCCTCCAGCCGTCTTATTTTAATAACTGGTGAAGGTGCTCACCAATTAACAATACAAGAAATTAGTCAATTTTCACGATTTGGGCTTAAGCCTATTATTTTTGTTCTAAATAACGACGGCTACCTTATCGAACGACTATTTTGTAAAGAACCTGAATATTATTATAACGATGTTACTCAATGGAATTATGCACAACTGCCTTCGGCATTTGGGTGCGATGATTGGTATTGCCAAAAAGTAACAACCTGCGATGAACTCAATGATGCCTTACAACATATTGAAACTCTCGATAGCGCAGCTTACATTGAAATAATGACAGACAGGTATGACGCATCAAAGTATTTAGTAAAAATGGGAGAAGCTATTACTTCTACATACTAACTATATTGTTTGTAGCTAGCTCCGCCATCTAAAATGGCGTGAGCTATTAGAAATAAAATTACATTGTATTTAATTTATACTCACTAACTTTTTCGTTTTACATGTGATCTCTGATGAGATCACGCCATTTTTATAAGCAACAATGTCGGCCATTATCGCTAAAGCAATTTCTGGCGGTGTTTTACTACCAATTGGAATACCAATCGGAGCATGAATGCGTTCTATTTCCTCTTCCGTCATCCCACCGGATGCCATAAGCCGTTCACGACGGCGAGCACTAGTTCTTACTGACCCCATTGCACCAATGTAAAAAGCATCTGTATTAACCGACTCCATCAGTGTTAAATCATCAATACGGGGATCATGGGTTAAGGAAACAATGGCGGTATTTGGAGAGCAACCCTGTTCTTCTAAATAGCGGGCGGGAAATAAAGAAATAACCTCAACTTGAGATGGAATTTGTGGTGCAAACCGCGCTATTTCTTCTTCTCGGTGATCGCAAATAATGACCTCAAAACCCAATGTTAACGCAAAATTAGCGCAATAAGTCCCCACAGTGGAAATACCTGCAATGATTAGGCGAGGAGGAGCCGCAATGTATAACTGAATTTTATCGCCATTACGTTCTATCTGTGTTGGTTGTTCTGACTTATTAGCTATATGAATTTCACCACTCTGCGGCAATAGAACTTTTTTGATAATGGCAGAATAACCTAATAACGCATTTTGGATCTCAACGAGATAATTAAGTGATTTTTCATTATTTGGTAGATATTCAATCAAAACATCTAAACTACCATCACACGGTAAATTAACTTTAGTCTCAATCCCGCCTCTTCCATAGCGAACAACTTGGCTACTACTCACATAATTATTATTTTTTATGCGCTGAATAAAATCCTCTTCAATACATCCACCAGAAAGTGAACCTATATATTGACCGTCCTGTTTTGCAACCAACAAAGAACCCGGGCTTCTCGGCGAAGAACCATAGGTATTTAATACGGTACATAACCAAATTGGTTGCTCTTTTATCCAAGCAACGGCTTGAGAGATAACAAAAACATCTTCACGCAACATATTCATCCCTTATTCGTTATCAACACTTGGATAATCAATATCTTTCACAACATTTTCATCATTTATGTCCAGTTTATAGACAAAATTATCCTGTAATATTGATTTTGCCCCTTCATCGCCGGACAATTTAATTAAATCTGAATAATATTTTGCAGATATTCCCACTGGATGCCCCGGTAAACTATTATATACTGGCCGTACTAACGTATGTTGTTTTAATTCATTTGCTATACGTATAAATAATCTACTATTGATGTATGGCATATCTGCTAAATGAATTATCCACCCATCTAAATTTGAAGTATTTTTAACACCAAATGCGATTGAATCACCTAACCCAGTACTATTTATCAATGAGTATGGAATATTAAATTGTAAACAATTATTAATGACGCCTTCATTCTCAGGCCGAGTTACTACATGAATAGGAATTCCGCTATCTATTGAATTAAAAAGTGTTTTTTCAAATACCGTGCTTTTCCCTAGCCCAAAATTTAATTTACTGCCTTTACCTCCAGCGTTTTGAAAACGCTCACTTTTTCCTGCTGCCAATATCAAAATACAAATATTCATGGTTTTTATTCTAAATCGATATACTGATTGCGTATCTCATAAATAAAGTATATTCAGTAAGATCACAAGAACTACCTATCATTAATTTGAAAATTATTAAGAGAAGTATAATATTAACGTGATACAAATAATTTTTTCGATATGACTATAAAAATAAAAATACCGATGTAATAAAAA
This sequence comes from Providencia sp. PROV223, assembly GCF_028479245.1. Lineage (NCBI taxonomy): Bacteria > Pseudomonadati > Pseudomonadota > Gammaproteobacteria > Enterobacterales > Morganellaceae > Providencia > Providencia sp. PROV223. The sequence continues at coordinate 42,690 of NZ_JAMPNG010000021.1, read as the reverse complement.
TAAGTGTAAGGGTGTATTATGAGCAAAAGCAATGTCGAACTCTCCCGCAGACACTTTCTAAAATGTGCCGTTATAGCGGGAATATCTGTTTATTTAGCCCCTTTGTATAGCCGTGCTTTTGATGTGCTATTCGAAGAAAAAATCCTTCAATCTCCTGACTGGAATCCAGTCGATAAACAAATCAAATTTCGTATTGATGGGTTTGCCAAAGTCCAAGGGGAGAAAGTCTTTGCCAGAGACATTCGCGCACGCGATATTCCTCACTGGCCAAAACAGCAAGGTCATGCATTTTTACTACGCGTAACTCAAGCCGATAAAATTTACCAAGGCTTTAATCTTGATCTGCTGAAAGATGGCCTCATGCCTGACCGCATCGTAACCGCGAGCGACTTAGAAAAAGATGGTGTCGCTTTCCCTGAATTTTATGGCGATGATTTATTGCTTCCGGAAGGGAAAACCCCCGCTTACCTTGGCCAAGCCGTTGCATTATTGATTTACCATGATTTTGCTAAATTCCGCTTTGCCAAAGAAACCCTAAAATTCCGTGACGATGTTATCCAATACGGTGCATTTACCGGCCCACTGGAACGGGACCCATGGGGAAGCTACCGTGGCGTGCGAATTGGCAGTGAAAATCCTTATGATCCTGATATTTACTCAAGCCTAAAAGATATGCCAATCTCCCCTATTGGCATGAAAAAACACTTGCCCGTTTGGCCAGAAGGCCGTGAAGGTGGGAAATTAGATCAACAAGGCATGCTATATGCTGATGAACTCGCCAAACAGTTGGAAAATCCGCCAGAAGACTGGCTCGTAATCAAACGAAAATACTTTTCTCAATCGATTGATACTGCTGCCTTAGAGCCTGATAACGCTAACGGTTGGTACGACGTCAAAACACAGTCATTCCATCTGGTTATTCCTACGCAGTCCCCTCAGGAAGTGGCGGAATCATTACCCGAGATGCTGGCAAAATCGCATTTCCCAATTAAACAAATTTTCCTACACCCTTGTTTTACAGTTGGTTATGGTTCTAAAGACCATACCCCATTCCCGTATTATGGTGCGATGGCAACGTTATATGGTGACGGAGTTCCTATTCGTCTGGCTAATGACCGCTATGAACAATTTCAATCCACCATCAAACGCCATGCTTTTGATATGGATTACACCTTAGCGGTGAATAAGAAAACACAGAAAATCGAAGCCCTTTCAGCGTCTTTTATTGGTGATGGCGGTGGCCGCTGTAATTTTACACCTTCCGTTGTCATGGTTGGCGCAACAGGCGCCCAAGCTATCTATTACATTCCGCGTAGTGATTTATCTGCGGTCGGTATTGCATCACGAGCCGTGGATGCGGGTTCAGCCCGCGGTTATGGCACCTTACAAGCCATGGCAGCAACCGATATGTTGATGGAAGAAGCTGCAAAACTACTCAAAGCCGACCCCATTGAGTTCCGTCTTAAAAATATCATCAAGTCTGGGATGAAAAATACCCAAGGGGCAATCCCTGGCGGTGCAATTCGTGCCGATGAAGTGTTAACCCGCTGCGCTGCCCATCCAATGTGGACTGACAGAACCAAGCGTAAAGCTGATTTTGAAGCAAAAAATAGCGGTAAACTATTCGGTACTGGGATTTCTTGTGTGCAAAAAGACTTCGGGACAGGTGCGGAATCCTCCTTTGCTCGTGTAGAACTTACCCCTGAGGGTAAAATTGCTATTTACCATAGTGGTGCAGAAATTGGTACGGGCATGTCCACGTCCCAATCGGTGGTTTGCGCTAAATGGTTAGGAAAACCTGCGGAACAAGCTCATTTTTCGGTTGTAGATTGGTCAATTTTACCTATGGTGTCGACAGGTAACCCGTTTGCCATGTCACAAGATGAGCAAAACCACCTCGCGCAAAACCCATTATGGACACCGAATTACTGCTCACCGGCAAGCGCCAGTAATTCAGCCTATTATTTCACTCATAGTACAGACGCAGCCGCACGCATTATATTTGAGCATGGGTTATGGCCCGCTGCCATGTCAATTTGGCAAGAAGGCATTGGTGGCGGACAAGCTGCCCCTCTAGTTGTTCGCCGTGAAGATGCACGTTGGGTTGCTGAAGGCTTAACGGCTGATGGGCTTGAGGTGCTTAGCTTACAGCGCTTAATTGAACGCACTTTTGCAATGGGCGGGGTAACTGGCGCAGTGTGCCACGTATTTAACCGCTGGCAATGGGCTGAAGCCGATTTCCCTATTCAGGGTGAAACTCGCCGTTTACCGATTGATGGGCTATCACTACGATTTGCCGATAAAGAATACCAAGTTTGCCACCGTGAAAAAGCCTATTACCCTGATACACAAAGAAATAATGCAGGAGTCACTTACTACAGTGCAGTCGCTACCGTGAGTGAGCTATCCATTGATAAGGCAACTGGACAAGTCGAATTGCTGAATCACCATAGCGTAGTGGAGTGCGGTAACCTTATCGTGCCGCAACTGGTTTCAGGGCAAATTCAAGGTGGTTTAGCAATGGGGATCGGCCATGCCCTCCATGAATATTTACCTCTCTACGAAGATGGTCCCGGTAATGGGACGTGGAACTTCAACCGTTATCATCTCCCTCTAGCCAGCGACGTTGCCGTTTGGCAGCAAACCAATGAAGTCCTACCAGGACTTTCGGATACAGACCCGCCAAAAGGCGTTGCTGAGGTTGTTATGATCCCGGTGGTTTCATCCATCGTCAATGCCATTGCAGATGCAACTGGTCATCATTTCTTGCATTTGCCTGTACGCGCAAAAGACATTTTAGAGGTAATATCATGAGCCTAAATTTCCTTCCCCTCACTTTAACCATTAATGGCCAACAGTATGGACCAATGGACGTGCCTGAAGGCCTCATGATGATCGACTTCCTTCATGAATATGTTGACCTAACGGGTTCTCGTTTAGGCTGTGGCCAAGGGATCTGCCATGCTTGCGTCGTTATCTTAGATAACCCATCCGGCACCAGCGAAGAGATCCGCACCTGTATTACTGGCGCGCATTTTTTCAATAATAAAAGCATTCGAACTATCGAAGGGGCTGCCACCAAAGAAGAAAACGGGGAAGTAAAATTATCCCCAGTTCAGCAAGCTTTTGTTGAACATTTTAGTTTTCAGTGTGGCTACTGTACCCCAGGGTTTGTGAATGCGGCTACCGTGTTTATTGAAGAACTTCAGCGAAACCCCATTACAGAAGCGGACTTAGAAGATGCTATCAAGCAAGCCCTAAATAACCATATTTGCCGCTGCACAGGCTATGTACGCTATTATGAAGCGGTACGTGACGTTGTTCTGGCGACTCCTGGTCTTATCAAGGAGGCAATAAAATGATCAAACGAATTATTTTATGGTTGATAGCCATCGCTATCATCGTTTGGGCGGTGCTGTATTGGTATGAAAGCCGTACCTTAGATGGTCCGGTACAAAAAGTGACAGCGACACCTCAGGAAATTGAGCGAGGCCGTTATCTCACCCTTGCCGGTGACTGCGCTGCGTGCCACACCAGTGCTGATGGCGCGCCATTAGCCGGTGGTTTTCCACTCGATACCCCATTTGGTACTATCTACAGCAGTAACTTAACCCCTTCAGCCGACTTTGGTATCGGTCGCTGGACAAAAGATGATTTTTATAAAGCACTGACCCAAGGTATCTCTCCACCGAGTAAAAATCTTTACCCGGCAATGCCTTATACGTCTTACAAAGGGATCACTCGTGAAGATTCTGACGCTATTTACAGTTATTTGATGAGCCAACCAGCGGTTGATGTCGTGCCACCTGAAAATTCATTGCCATTCCCACTAAACCAACGTATGGCCATGATTGGCTGGAATTTATTGTTTTTTAATGATAAACCACTCCCAAATAGCTCACAAGGTAGCTCCCCTGAATGGTTACGTGGTCGGTATTTAGTTAACGTATTAGAGCATTGTGCTGAATGCCATACGCCAAGAGGAAAACTGGGTGAAATGGATTTAGATAACTTTATGCAAGGCGGTGCTTTAGGTCGTTTTGTGGCGCCGGATATTACCCCAAAAGCGCTTGCAGAGCGAGGATGGACAAAAGAAGATTTACAGCAGTTTTTCATGACTGGGCTCGCTCCGCAAGGTTCCGCCTACAGTGATATGCACCCTGTAATTTATCTGAGTTCACAACATTTAACCCCAGAGGATAATAGCGCTATAGCCACCTATTTAATGGGCGATAACCCACCAGCAACTTCGCCATTAAGAATGGGGGAAGGTAACGCTCAAGGACGCCAAATTTATTTAGAAACCTGCTCAGGTTGCCACTCCTATGATGGCAGTGGTAAACCGAATGTGGCGGTGGCAATGAAAGGAAATTCGACATTGCGTGATGCGGATAGCACTAACCTAATTAATGCGATTTTAGATGGTTTGTCTGAACAACCATTCCCTAATAACCAAAACATGCAAAGTATGCCCGGGTTTGCCAATAAGCTAAATGACCAACAAATTAGCGACTTAGTGAACTTCCTTCGCGTTCAATGGGGAGGACAACCTGCGGATGTCACCCCAGAGCAGATTAAATCTTTGCGTCAATAATGACGAAAAATGAACTATCTGGCTTGTTAATATTTAACGAGCCAGATAATTCTCTAATTAATGTCCATATAATAATATGCTTTATATAATAAAATACATATTGATTTAATTATTCATTAATAAGAACTACTATCATTTAAATAAATTACATTTGAATAAAACTCAGTTATTTTATTCAATACTGTCATATTAAGATGACTCCAACAGTATTATTCACTTTCTTGTCTAAATCCCTTTACTCGTTCTTGATATATCAATACAGATACCCATACTATTTATGTAACTTACTGAGCTATCTGATATTAGTCATCGAATTGTGAGCCAATTTAATCGAAATAAAACAATCTTACAGTGCATGGCTAAAAAGTATTATTTATCTCCATTGTTCATAATAAAAAACCCTAAAAATATAATCAGGGAGCACACTATGTCGGGACATATTTCTAGACGCAATTTTATCAAATTAGGCACTATTGCGGGCATTGCAGTGATGGTCGGCAAACTCCCTTTTGCGATAGCAATGGAGCTCGATTCTGACTCTCCATCAACTGATTGGATTGGTCAAAATGGTAAAGCACGTTTTCGCTGGGATGGCGTTGAAAAGGTCACTGGCCGTAAAAATTTTGCTCGTGATTACCGCGCTAAAGACATCCCTGGCTGGCCTAAAAAACAAAGCTATGCCTTTATGTTAAAAGCAACAGAGGCAGATAAAACCTTTGAAGGCATTGATATTTCAATGTTAGGTCCAAATTTACAGCCTGATAAAGTTGTTTTACAAGAAGACCTTATCCGTGATGGCTTAAATATCCCTCAAGACACCAGTATGGGAAAAGGCTTCTATGGCACTAATATTCTAGTGCCTCTAGGGGATACCCCGCCAATTATTGGCCACCCAGTTGCTATCTTGATTTATCATGATTTCGATAAATACAGTGCAGCGCAGCGGATGTTACGCTTTGCGACAAATACCGTAAAATATGGAACGGTGACAGGGCCAAAACCGCCCGCTAATTACGGTGCAGCGCGATATGTGCGTATTGGTGGTGACACCCCACTTTCGCCTTCTATCTTTTCCCCTTATCAAGATTCAGGTATTAAAGGCGGATTCGATGGCAATACACCTATTTGGCCACCTTATGACCCAAAACACGCCATTTCTATTCCGCCAGTGATCCGTAAAGATCGTGGTGGTGGTTTTATTCAAGCCCTTCATCAGGCAGAAAAAAGTCCTGATAAACAAGAAAAAGCGATGGATTACGCACGACAAATTGAGCAAGAAATCGCAGCCGCTCGTCAGGATCCCGATAAGTTTGTGATTGAGCGCCATGGTTTTTCACAATCCATTGACCCTTGTGCAATGGAGCCTGATAACTGTAATACTTGGTATGACGCTCAAACCAAAACACTGCATATCTTAACCGCGACACAGTCTCCTGCAGGCGTCGTCAACGCCGCTGCTGAGTTATCGAAGCACAACAAACATTTTTCCGTCGAGAACATTGTGCTATTAACTGGTTCGACCGTCGGTTATGGCTCAAAAGATTATTCGGTTTTTCCTTTCTATTCCATGGTCGCCAGTTTCTACGCTGATGGCTTGCCTGTTCGCATGGCAAATAACCGTTATGAACAATTCCAGATGGGAATGAAACGCCACTCCATTGAAATGGATGTCACCATCATTGGTGATAAAAAAACGGGTAAATTTGATGTATTAAAAGGCACTTATAACTGTAATGGTGGCGGCCGTGAAAACCTCTCCGTTGCCGTATCACACGTTGCGGTACGTGGCGCCCAATCTATTTATTATTTCCCTAAATCTGACCTTACCGCTCTCGCCATGGCCACTCCGGCTGTCGAAGCGGGCTCAATGCGTGGCTTTGGTTCCTTACAATCGATGGCAGTCACTGAATTGATGGTCGATGAAATCGCTCATAACCTCAATATTGACCCGATTGAACTGCGCCGCCGTAATGCCATTTTAGAAGGTTATCCAAATACACAAGGTGGTGTAATAGCCGGTGACCCACGCAATGTCGAAATGTTAAACCTTGCGGAAAAGCACCCGATTTGGGTCGATCGTGAGAAAAATAAAGTCGATTATGAAGCGAAAAACCCCGGTAAGCTATATGGTGTTGGCTTTGCGCAAGTGCAGCAAGTTTATGGCTCTAGCGGTGTTCCAACGATTCTTTCTCTTGAATTTGATACCAATGGTAAACTCGCTATGCGCCATTGCATGCAAGAGATTGGTACCGGTGGTACAACCGCACAGCAAGTGATGGTATGGCAAGCACTCAGCAAAGCCCCTGATGTGGTTGAGTTTGGGGTAACTGAATTTGCAGAACTGCCACTCAAAACCAGTTGGGCAGATCAGAAAAAACAAGACGAACTGTCAAAAACGGATCCCTATTGGACACCTGCTCTGATCCCTGACATGAGTTCATCGAGTGGTGTTTATTATATTGGGTTTGGTACACGCCAAGCGGGCCATTTCTTATTGGAAAATACCCTATGGCCTGCAGCCAAAAGCATTTGGAGCGAAGGCCCTGGTGGCGGTGCTTTCAACGGCTTAAATGTTGAATTTGCAGACATTCGTGTCGGGCCAGATGGTATTGGTGGCGGCGGAATGAAACCCATTCCTTTTGACATTTTAGCCAAAAGAGCCCATGAGATGGGACTCATCACCGGGGTTGCTGTTCATGGCTATTCAAGCTGGCAGTGGGCTCGCGCAGAGTTCGATATCCCAACTGTCGGTTTGAAAAACCTCCCTCTTGATGCAATATCCGTTCGTTATGGTGACGGTGCGCCACAGGAACTGAAAAAACAGATGACCACTGGCGGTTACCATTTTATTAAACGTAAAATTGCCTATTACCCTCCAACACAACGCGCAAAAGCGGACCCAACAACGGTCACACCCGCTTCTTGCCTAGTCGAGCTCAATGTCAACACCATGACGGGTGAGGTCGATGTCATGCGCCATCATATGATTATGGACCCCGGTACGATGATTGTCCCTGAATTGGTTTCAGGCCAAATTCAAGGGGGGACCGCGATGGGTATTGGCCACGCATTGATGGAAGAATTACCACTGTATGAAGATGGGCCAGGTAACGGAACATGGAACTTTAATCGCTATGTCCTGCCGCGAGCAAAAGATGTTGCGGTTTGGCAGCAAACCATTGATTACTTACCTCCGCTATCAGAAACTTCACCACCAAAAGGCATGGCTGAACTGGGCATGATCCCAATCTTACCTGCGACGAGTAACGCATTAACCCATGCGACAGGCAAGCGTTTCTATGAATTCCCTATTACGGTAGATAAAATTAAAAAGGCACTCTCATGAAAATCAACAATGCCGTTCCGATTATTGAGCGCAAGCCACTCACACTGACTATTAACGGCCAAAAAATTGGTCCTATTGATGTCCCTGTTGGGATGCCAATGATTGAGTTTCTACATGAATACCTTGACCTCACCGGCACTCACTTTGGTTGCGGCCAAGGGATCTGCCATGCTTGCACCATTATGGAAATTCAGCCCGATGGCACAACGGTTGAAAGTCGCACTTGTATTTTTGGTGCCCATTATTTCAACAATAAAAATATTGTTACCATCGAAGGGCAAGCCAAACTGGATGAACAAGGCAAAGTCGTTGAGTTAACGCCAATTCAACAAGCTTTCATCGAAAACTTTTCATTCCAGTGTGGCTATTGTGCTCCCGGTTTCGTCACAGGTGCGACAGTATTTCTTGATAAACTGAAGAAAAACCCAGTGAAGCGAGACCAACTCGAACATGCGATTGAAGAAGCCCTCAATGAGCATATTTGCCGTTGTACAGGTTATGTACGCTATTATGAAGCTGTGAGGAAAGTCGCTCTCGACACTCCCGGCTGCGTGATCGACTAGGGAGAAACATCATGGCTAAATCCAGCTCTCTACGTAAAAGCATTTATATTATTATCTTATTATTTATCGTATTAATGCTTGCGATCCTATTTGGTGCTTTTCGTACTTCCAGTATCGGGCCTAATTTAGATAAACCACTGACTTCAGAAGAAGTCGCCAAATTACTGCCAAGAGGGCAAGAATTGGCCACCGCTGGAGATTGCTTTGGTTGCCACTCATTACCTGAAGGGCCATTGGCTGCGGGCGGGCGCGCTATCGGAACCCCTTTCGGCACCATTTACTCCACAAATATAACGCCTGATAAGCAATTTGGTATCGGTAACTATACCCGTGCTGATTTCCATCGTGCTTTGAAAGACGGAATTGGCAAAGAAAGAGGTAATCTCTACCCTGCCATGCCGTTTGTATTTACCCATATGACGACATCGGATGATATTGATGCCCTGTATGCTTATGTGATGTCACTTCCGCCAATCAATGTGCCAAACAAAGAAAATACAGGTGTATTTGTCCTACCCGTTCGCCCATTTATGAACTTCTGGACTTTGCTCAATTTCCCTAAACAAAATGCGCCTCATGACCCACAACGTTCTGCCGAGTGGAACCGAGGTGCTTATATTGTTGAAGGTCTAGCACACTGCGGCGCTTGTCACTCACCACGTAACTTAATGATGGGTGTCGAGTTTTCACGGTCACTTCAAGGGGGGGAAGAAGCCGGCTTAGCGATCCCGGATATCACGGCCGAAGCGCTTTCCAAACATGGATACGATACCGCCTCCTTGAGCCAGTTTTTACTTACAGGTAATGCCCCGCAAGGCTCTGCATTTGCAGATATGAGCACAGTGACTCATTTTTCGACTAGTCAGATGAAAAAAAGCGATGTTGATGACATGGCGATTTATTTAATGACGGATAAACAAGGAAAAATACTTGGCGCCAAAGCTTCGCCTGCTCCATTGCCAGAGGCAAACTCATCAGAAGTGGGTGATGTCAGTCAAATCATGGAAACTGGCCGCTTAATGTATATGTCTACCTGCGCAGGCTGCCACGGGATCACCGGAGAAGGTGTACCTAATGGTATTCCAGCGTTAAAAGGTAACGCCATCTTAGCGATGGACAGCCCTGAAACCTTTATCAGTGTAGTGTTAACGGGTATTCCAACCACCACTTTCCCAAATGGGCAACGTATGTATGCGATGCCAAGTTTTGCTGATGATTTAACGCCACAAGAAATGGCAGATTTAATATCATGGGCGCGCGCCGAATGGGGGGGACAAGGTAAACCCGTCACCGCCGAACAAATTGAGAAACTGAAAAAAGCGGCGCAGTAATCATTCGTCGCTTCTCTTCAAATAACTTATTTATTGAAGGGAAGCGACATTATTATTTTCATTGATACATTCAAGTGAAATATATCAACGCACCCCACATTAAATAAGAATTTCAAATTAAAGATATTCACTTATTTCTATTAAAAGAAAACCAATATATAAACTGGGTTTCCTCTCACTTCGCCTGACTCAAACATTCACTCAATCCATGAGTATTTTCCAATATTAACCTTCATTAATAAGTACTTACTAAATACCTAACAAAAATTTCCCTTAGCACATACAGTCACAATTCAAATTAATAACCTATGTTATAGTTAATATACAAATAATAACATTAGATTATCATTTATTGTGATTAGCAATGTGAAAGGAAAATATATGCAACTAAATATCAATGGAAGATGGATTGAACTAAGCAATATTTCTCCATCAACACCACTTCTTTACGTATTACGTAATGATTTAAAACTCAATGGCCCTAAATATGGCTGCGGTTTAGGCGAATGTGGCGCTTGTAGTGTACTTATCGATGGCAAAGTCGTTCGCTCGTGTTCGACACCGGTATCAACAGTAGAAAATAGAAAAATTACCACGCTAGAAGGCATTAGTGATAGCGAGACACTCCATCCTGTGCAACAAGGATTTATTGATGAGCAAGCAGCACAATGTGGTTATTGTACGAATGGCATGATAATGACATTGGTTGCTCTGTTTAAACGTACCCCTAATGCAAGTGAAGAAGAGATAAAAAAAGAACTCGCTTTTAATTTATGCCGTTGTGGAACCCATGTAGAAATATTAAAAGCAGCTAAAAAAGCTAAAATGATCATCGCACAAGGTGGTAAAGCATGAGCATTTTAGATATCACTCGACGCCGTTTGCTGCAAGCTGGTGGGCTCATCGTTGTCAGTAACATGTTGCCTTCCATTTCATTTGCAGCAGAAAAGATACCAAACAAAAATGCGGCTATTCCTCTTAATTATGTCGATAGTTTTATTGCTCTTGCCGCTGATGGTTCGGTGACTGCATTTAATGGTCACGTGGATTTAGGTACAGGAATTCGTACCTCACTTGCACAAATTGTCGCTGATGAAATTGGTGTCTCTTTTGAATCAGTAACAATGATACTTGGGGATCCACAAAGTACACCGGATCAAGGGCCGACTATCGCCAGTGCGACCATTCAGGTCACGTCTATCCCCTTACGCCATGCTGCTGCTCAAGTTCGCATGCAGCTAACATCTCTTGCTGCCAAAGCGTTAAATGTGCCAATGGAAGCCGTTCGAGCACAGCATGGATATGTTTTTGTCACCGCCCAACCTGAACGCCGTTTGAGTTATGCTCAATTGGCAAAAGGACAAGATCTCCATTTTGAATTAGATGAAAACGTAACTTTAAGACCCGCTTCTGAAGCTATTTATGTCGGAAAGCCGATTCAACGCGTAGATATTCGTGCAAAAGTAACGGGTGAGTTGACTTGGGTACATGATATGCGAGTACCTGATATGTTACATGGAAGAGTTATTCGTCCTCCTTATTCAGGTGCAGACAGTAGTGCACCGCTTGGAAATAGTTTGCTTTCGATTGATGAAAGTTCTATTGCTCACCTAAAAGGCATTGTAAAAATTGTACGCATTAATGACTTTGTTGGTGTCGTTGCCGAACGTGAAGAACAAGCGATAGACGCTATGCGTCAGTTAAAAATTCAATGGAAAGAATGGCAAGGATTACCCGATTTAACCCTCGATAAGCTTCATGACACCCTTGATGCATTACCCAGCCAAGATAGAGTATTGCGAGATGATGACGGTGTTGACAGCGCCTTAGCCAATTTACATAAAACTGTGAATGCAGACTATGTTTGGCCATACCATTTACACGCATCAATTGGGCCATCTTGCGCTATCGCAGATGTCCGCGACGATAAAGTCGATGTCTGGTCAGGCACACAAAACCCTCATGACCTGCGAAAAGATTTAGCACTACAACTCGATAGAGACCTATATCAAATACACATTCATCGCATGGAAGCATCAGGGTGCTATGGTCGTAACTGTGCTGATGACGTGGCAGCCGATGCCGTTTTACTGTCTCAAGCGACAGGACGACCTGTGCGAGTGCAATTAATGCGAGAACAAGAAGCGGGTTGGGAGCCAAAAGGCACCGGCCAATTGATTAAAATTCGAGGGGGAATTGATCAAAATAATGATGTCAGCGCTTACGAACTCAGTACTCGTTATCCATCAAATAACGCCGCTACTTTATCGTTGATTTTAACTGGGAAAAAAGAAAATAAACCGGATATTCAACAGATGGGAGACCGCACGGCTATCCCTCAATATCGATACCCACATATGCGCGTTATCGCTAAAGATACCGCGCCTGTTGTTAGGGCATCATGGATGCGCGGAGTTTCAGCACTTCCAAATGTATTTGCTCATGAATCTTGGATTGATGAAGTTGCTTATTTAGCACAGCAAGATCCTATAGCATACCGCTTAAAATATTTAGATGATCCTCGAGCTATCGCTTTAATTAGTGCCGTGAAAAAACAGGCGAATTGGGTTGATGGGCCGATGCATCAAAAACCATCCCCTGTCACCGAAGAAATTGTGAGTGGTCGAGGGTTTGCCTGGGCGCGTTATTTCCACAGTAAATTTCCGGGTTTTGGTGCTGCATGGGCAGCTTGGGTCTGCGACTTAACTGTTAATCGCCGAACAGGACAAGTGCTTATCAAAAAAGTCTATGTCGCCCATGATTGTGGCCAAATGGTTAACCCAGATGGCGTTAAACACCAAGTCCATGGAAACATTATTCAATCCTGTAGCCGAGTATTAAAAGAGTTTGCCACCTTTGATAAATCAGGCACAACCTCCCTTGAATGGGGCGGATACCCTATTCTACGTTTCGATGAGTTACCCGAAATTGATATTCAATTAATGGAGTATCCCAATGAACCCCCTATGGGAGCGGGCGAATCTGCATCAGTACCAAGCGCTGCCGCGGTAGCAAATGCGCTATTTGATGCATTAGGTGTGCGTATGCGAGAAGTTCCATTTACCCCTGAACGTATTCTGCGAGCAGTAGGTATGGCAGCCAAGAACCAAGGAGTGGCTCATGAGTAAGGCAAAAAAAATATTTGGCTACAGTGCGCTTGCTATCGTTATTGTTGCGGTGGGGGGACTCACGCTGAGTTGGCAATCTGCCATTGAGCCATTACACACTAATTCGACACAAAGTTTTACTGACGCTCAAATTGCCCGTGGTGAAAAATTAGCGGCACTAGGCGATTGTGCCGTTTGCCATACGCGGCCTGACGGTGAAACAAATACCGGGGGCTTTGCGATGGAGATCCCCTTCGGCACGATTTACACCACAAATATAACACCTGATATAGAAACAGGCATTGGCAGCTGGTCATATGAAGCGTTTGAACGGGCTATGCGTTATGGTGTTGATCGTGAGGGGAATTATTTATACCCTGCGTTCCCTTACACGGCTTTTACTCATACTTCCGATGATGATTTATATGACCTCTATGCATGGTTAATGAGCCAAAAACCCGTTCGTTATCAACCACCAAAGACATCGTTAAACTTTCCCTTTAATATTCGCCAAGGAATTTGGGCATGGAATCAGCTGAATTTAACCGCAGGGCCAATAAAACCAAACAGTTCACAAACTGATGAATGGAACCGAGGTGCATACCTTACCGAAGGGCTCGGCCATTGCAGCGCTTGCCACTCCCCTCGTGATATATTATTTGGTGAAAAAGGCGGAGATAGCCACTTGATGGGTGGAGATGCTGAAGGATGGAGTGCACCAGCGCTGCGAGGTGACCAAGCCTCACCTGTTGCTTGGAGCCATCAGGATATGGCGGAGTTTTTGCGTACGGGATTCTCAGCTAACCATGGTGTCGCAGCAGGCCCGATGGCACCAGTCATCAGAGAAGGAACCTCTCAACTAACCGAAGAAGATAGACAAGCTATTGCAACCTATTTAACTTCTGAAGTTGATCATCCGCAGGTCACATCGCAAGCCGTAACAATCGTACAGCAAACAGAAGATAAAATTGAACCACTCTCTACTGAAGGGGCAAGGTTGTATTCAGGGGCTTGTATGGCATGCCATGCCCAAACGAAAGGTGCGCAAATGTCAGGTGTACGACCCGCTTTAGCCTTAAATACGAATCTTTATGCAGATACCCCAGATAATGCCATTCGCGTTGTATTAAATGGAATTGAGTATGAGGCAACAGAAGGGCTCGGCAGCATGCCTGCTTTTCGTCATAATTTAAGTGATCAGCAAATAGCAGTACTCTTAAATTATCTAAGAACAACGTTTACTGACAAGTCACCATGGCCTGATTTGGAACAACAAGTTAGCCAGCTACGCGCGGAAACAGCAGCTAAATAATCCGTTCATCTTTAGCGTAAATAGCGGTCATATCTATGACTGTTATTTACGCTATTTATATCTACTCAAGAAAATGAGATATTCCATCTCAAAAAAGAAATAACTAAAAGCACGACTTATTATTTTCTGTAATGCCTAAATAACTCTCAAACTAAGCAGATATCTACCAATTATTATTTAGTGGTTATCGTGAACCTATTTTCTAGATGAGGAAAAAACATACACTCTACTTAACAATATTTCAGACTATTAATGACCAAACACGCATTGTCCCTGTGATAATCACGTCATACTATAGAGAATTGCATGGCTAACACGTTTGCCTACTCTCATTTGTTGCGATTTGTGGTATTTTAGTCTCTGAAAATAATCGTCAAATACACTCACAGAATTTAGTTAACTCAATACGTTAAAACAGACAATACTATGACTGATAAGCAAAGTTTCGAATCCCATACACCAATGATGCAGCAGTATCTAAAACTAAAAGCACAACATTCAGACATACTGCTGTTTTATCGCATGGGTGACTTCTACGAACTGTTTTTTGATGACGCTAAAAAAGCCTCTCAATTATTGGATATTTCCCTCACTAAGCGGGGGCAATCTGCAGGGCAACCGATCCCTATGGCCGGTGTTCCCCACCATGCTGCCGAGGGTTACTTAGCCAAATTAGTACAAATGGGGGAATCCGTCGCCATTTGTGAGCAAATTGGCGACCCAGCCACCAGCAAAGGGCCGGTTGAGCGCCAAGTAGTACGTATTGTCACCCCGGGAACTATCACCGATGAAGCGCTATTAAATGAAAGGCAAGACAACCTGTTAGCCGCAGTATGGCAAGACCAACAAGGTTTTGGTTTCGCAACGTTAGATATCACCTCAGGGCGTTTTATTATTAGTGAAATCGCCGATGAAGAAGCACTGCAAGCTGAGCTGCAACGCACCCGCCCGGCTGAACTTCTGTATCCAGAAGACTTCGCCAGTATGGCATTAATTGAACACAATAAAGGCTTGCGCCGCCGCCCATTGTGGGAATATGAGCTTGATACGGCAAAACAACAGCTCGGTTTACAGTTTGGTACGAAAGATTTAATCGGCTTTGGGGTTGAAGATGCCCATAAAGCGCTCAGAGCTGCGGGTTGCTTATTACAATATGTGAAAGACACACAACGCACGTCACTGCCCCATATTCGCAGCATTGTGATGGAAAAACAAAATGATAATGTCATTTTAGATGCAGCAACTCGTCGCAATTTAGAGATCACCCAAAACCTTGCAGGTGGCACAGAAAACACACTCGCCGCCATTTTAGATAGATGTGTGACTCCGATGGGTAGCCGTATGCTAAAACGTTGGTTACATACCCCATTACGTAACATTCAAATATTAAATAACCGCCAACAAGCTATCAGTGCACTGCAAGAATGCGGCTTTGAATTACAACCATTTTTACGTCAAATCGGCGATTTAGAACGGGTATTAGCGCGCTTAGCGCTGCGTTCCGCTCGCCCACGTGACTTAACCCGTATGCGTTACGCATTCCAGCAATACCAAGATATTCATCAAATACTGAGCCAATCGAGTAGTTCGTATTTACAAGTCCTTCAAAATCGTATTGGCCAGTTTGATGAGCTACAAGACTTACTTGAAAAAGCCATTATTGATGCACCACCCGTGTTGGTACGTGATGGCGGTGTTATCGCCCCAGGTTATAATAGTGAGCTTGATGAATGGCGCGCCCTTGCTGATGGAGCAACTGACTACCTCGATAGGCTCGAAATACGCGAAAGAGAAAAATTGGGGATCGATACCCTAAAAGTTGGTTATAACGCTGTTCATGGCTACTATATTCAAGTTAGCCGAGGCCAAAGCCATTTAACACCTATCCATTACGTCCGTCGCCAAACGTTAAAAAATGCGGAACGCTATATCATTCCTGAACTCAAAGAGTATGAAGATAAGGTATTGACATCAAAAGGAAAAGCGTTAGCCATTGAAAAAGCACTGTATGATGAGTTATTTGACATGCTATTACCTCATCTTGCTGCGCTGCAAACCAGTGCCGAAGCTCTCGCTGAGTTAGATGTCCTAGCCAACCTAGCTGAAAGAGCACAAACTCTAGGTTATGCTTGTCCACAACTCACTGAAAAACCAGGTATCCAAATTACTGAAGGTCGCCATCCTGTGGTTGAACAAGTCCTTAGTGAGCCGTTTATCTCCAATCCGTTATCACTATCGCCACAACGTCGTTTATTGATCATAACAGGTCCAAATATGGGCGGTAAAAGTACCTATATGCGCCAAACAGCATTGATTACCCTGTTAGCATATATCGGTAGTTTTGTCCCTGCAAGCAAAGCGGTGATAGGCCCAATCGACCGTATTTTTACCCGCGTCGGTGCCTCTGACGACCTTGCATCTGGCCGTTCAACCTTCATGGTCGAAATGACAGAAACCGCGAATATTCTTCATAATGCAACAGAACATAGCTTAGTACTAATGGATGAAATTGGTCGCGGAACGTCAACCTATGATGGCCTTTCCCTTGCTTGGGCTTGCGCCGAAAACTTAGTTAATAAAATCAAGGCAATGACGTTATTTGCAACGCATTATTTTGAATTAACAACACTACCTGAAAAACTCGAAGGCGCGGTCAATATTCACCTAGATGCTATTGAGCACGGTGATACCATTGCCTTTATGCATAATGTTCAAGATGGCGCCGCCAGCAAAAGCTATGGCCTTGCTGTCGCTTCTCTTGCGGGTGTACCAAAAGATGTGATTAAACGGGCAAAACAAAAGCTTAAAGAACTCGAAGTTATCTCAAACAATGCCAATGCAAGTCATGTAGATAGCGCCCAGCTTAGTTTTTTAACCACAGAAGATGCTGAACCCTCACCCGTACTCAGCGCATTGGAAGGGATTGACCCAGATAAGCTCACACCCCGCCAAGCTCTAGATTGGATTTATCGGTTAAAGGATATGGATAAGTAGCATGGATGAATACTCACAGTTACTTGCGCCAATCCGCCAGTTTCTACAATGTGAAACGCCTGATTTGTGGGTAGAAAAGGCCAGTTTGCCTGAGAACTTGCCCATTATTTTAAAAGATCATCTGTTATGTGAATTAAAAGCCGCGCAAAGTGCCATGTTTTTAATTCGCAAGTATGCTGTCGATAAAGAAAGTGCTGCAGTGCTACTTGAATGGTTTAAACCTTATGAATCATTTGCTTATGACAGGGTTGGTGACATCCATACATTAAGAAACAAAAATCAGGTTTCTAAACAAATATTGGCAAAAAAACAATCACCTTATAGCCAAGATTTAATTGATAAAATGGTCTTGCTGATCAAAGAAGAGCTTCATCATTTTTACCAAGTTTTAGAGATTATGCATGAACGTAATATTCCATATGATGGTATCACTGCAGGCCGTTATGCTAAAGGGTTGTTGAGCCATATCGACCCTCACGATCCAAAAACCTTAGTTGATAAACTAATTATTGGTGCTTATATCGAAGCGCGTTCTTGTGAGCGCTTTGCTAAACTAGCCCCATTTCTTGATGAACAGCTGGCAAATTTTTATATTTCGTTATTACGCTCAGAAGCTCGCCACTATCAAGATTATTTACACTTAGCGCAATTAATTAGCAAACAAGATATTACTGAGCGAGTTAATTATTTTGGTACTATTGAAGCAGAATTAATTTCGACACCTGATGATGATTTTAAATTTCATAGTGGACTCCCCATTAACTAAGTTCATTCTTTATTACTTATAAATAAAAGGCCCCTATAAACCTTAGCTTATAGGAGCCTTTAGCTATCTAATTAACACCTTACATATTAAATAGCGACTCTAGGGTCAACTCTTCACCATGTAAAATATCCTTTAATCGCTTTAAACCTTCAACTTGGATCTGGCGAACACGTTCTCTTGTTAACCCAATTTCACGGCCAACTTCTTCCAGAGTTTCAGCTTCATAGCCTAAAAGCCCAAAACGTCGTGCTAAAACCTCCCTCTGTTTTGGGTTCAATTCATATAACCACTTAACAATATTATCTTTTAAGTCATTATCTTGAATTGTATTTTCTGGACCTGAATCATTATCATCAGACAATACCTCAAGCAAAGATTTCTCTGAGTCCCCTGCAATTGGTGTATCAACAGATGTGATACGTTCATTTAAACGTAACATCCTACTGACATCTTCAACAGGTTTATCTAGCTGCTCAGCGATCTCTTCAGGGCTTGGCTCATGGTCCAACTTTTGGGCTAATTCACGTGCAGTACGAAGGTAAATATTGAGTTCTTTAACGATATGAATAGGAAGGCGAATAGTTCGAGTTTGGTTCATGATAGCGCGTTCGATCGTTTGACGGATCCACCACGTTGCATACGTTGAGAAGCGAAACCCTTTTTCAGGATCAAACTTTTCAACTGCGCGAATCAACCCAAGGTTCCCTTCTTCAATCAAATCGAGTAATGCAAGACCTCGATTATTATAACGACGTGATATTTTTACAACGAGACGGAGGTTGCTTTCTATCATACGCTGTCGTGATGCAATATCACCACGCAATGCACGTCTTGCATAGAAAACTTCTTCTTCTGCTGTAAGGAGTGGTGAGAACCCAATTTCACTAAGATAAATTTGAGTGGCATCCAGAACACGCTGATTTGTGTTCTGGAGTAAATCCATTTCGTCATCTAGCTCAGTAACCAGATCCTCTTCTTTAAACTGACTCTCGTCAAAAGTGTCATTTAAATTACTTTCATCGAGGTCATTATATAACTCGTTAACTTTCAGCGAACTTTGGCTCATCAGTGACTCCTACCCTAGATAATGCGGACAGAATGTCAAAGCACTCTGCCCAGTTTATCGTTGCGGCAAATAGCGCAACGGGTTTACTGATTTTCCCTTGTAACGAATTTCAAAGTGTAATCTAACTGAACTGGTTCCAGTACTACCCATAGTAGCTATTTTTTGACCTGCAGTGACGTCCTGCTGATCACGCACAAGCAATGTGTCATTGTGGGCATAAGCACTTAGGTAGTCATCGTTATGTTTTATAATTATTAGATTTCCGTATCCACGCAAAGCATTACCTGCGTAAACGACTTTTCCTGGCGCAGCAGCGAGCACAGCTTGACCACGAGAACCGGCTATGTCTACCCCTTTGTTCCCGCCTTGAGCGTCAGAGAAACCTTCAATCATTTTCCCATCAGCTGGCCAACGCCATTTTATTGACGAATTATTCGTGCTACTGACTGCGGTAGAAGCGGTTGTTGTCGAGGTTGTTGTTGTCGTTGAAACTTGCGTTGCAGGTTTCTTATTATTAGGCAACATTTTACCTGAGGTTTGACCACCACTATTTGCAGGATACTCATTAGTTGTTCGAAGATCAACCGCTTGCTGATGACTATTTGATGAATTTGCGGCTAATTGAGTGCTCGAGTTCACATTTGTGTTACCAATATTAATAACCTGTCCTACATTGAGGCTGTATGGTTCTGGAATATTGTTTCGCGATGCTAACTCACGGAAATCATTACCTGTTAAGTATGCAATATAGAATAGTGTGTCACCACGCTGAACCGTATAACTATTGCCACTATAGCTACCTTTTGGAATACTGCCATAGTCGCGGTTATAGACAATCCGCCCTTCACCATTGGTTGTTACCGGTGCTGAGCTACGACTTACAGGTTGTGTATTTGAATTATTCGATATATTAGGACGAGACGACGGCATTGCCGTGCTCATACCCGTATTTGGTGACGAGGCCGGTGTCGTCCTTTGCACCGTTTGCTGGCGAGACTGACTATCATTCACACTCGAAATAGGTGCTGCTGTATGATACGGTGTAGAACAACCAGCCAATAGCGCTCCGCTAAATGAAAAGATGACGGCCCATCGAATTCTGCTTATAGGGCTAACAATTTTCATGCTTCTTCTCCCGTGAAGAAAAATCTGACGTGACAATTCAAAACAATGTCAGCAATAGAGTTATCATAAAATATTTCACTTATTAAAGCAGAAATACAAAATAGTGAACAAGTTAAATATATTAAAAATATAATAAATTGAGAGTATGACCTAACGCTTTAAGCTATTCTCTCAAATTCAGTTGGGTAAAGTATCATATTTGGAATGGTTTTACTGCTATTTGAGTTAATGAAACCTTTGCAATGATATTTTATTTAAACCCATTATAAAAATAGTCAGGCTTTTATTAAATATCATTGCAAGTAGATTAAAGAAGATCACCCGCGATCAATGGGACAAAACGAACTTTTTCGATAACATTAGTATGGTAATCATTACCTCGTCGGGTAATTAGCTTTAGTGCTTGTTCTTTATCACCGACAGGTAGAACCATTCGCCCACCATCTTTTAATTGCCCTAATAGTAGAGTTGGTATTTCTGTTGGTGCTGCAGTAACAATGATGGCATCAAAGGGGCCTTTTGATTGCCAACCTTCCCAACCATCACCATGACGAGTTGAAACATTGTGTAAATCAAGTTGCTTCAAGCGCCGTTTAGCCGCCCATTGCAAGCTCTTCACCCGCTCAACAGAAAAAACGTGCTTAACCAAGTGAGCCAATACTGCGGTTTGATACCCTGAACCAGTTCCTATCTCAAGAACGTGATCATCCGGTGCTAAAGCCAATAGCGCTGTCATTTTAGCAACAATATAGGGCTGTGAAATAGTTTGCCCATGACCAATAGGTAATGGGATATTGTCATAGGCTTTATGGGAGAGCGCTTCATCCACAAACCGTTCCCGAGGAACAAGTGAAATGGCATCTAATAGGCGCTCATCGTGAATTCCCTGTTGGCGTAATTGAGCCAAAAGTTCTTTCATGAGCCCTGTTTTCATTGTACTGACACTCCTGATTTTTCGAGCCACTCTTCCACTAGTGAGTGTGCTTTATAAGCGGTTAGGTCAACTTGTAATGGCGTAATTGAAACGTACCCATTTTGTACAGCCTCAAAATCCGTTCCCGGACTGGCATCACGGATCTCCCCAACTGGCCCTAGCCAATACAATGTATTCCCTTTTGGGTCCTCTAGGCTATACACCTCAGAAGCGGCATGACGACTGCCACAGCGAGTGACTTTGATACCTTTAATTTCTTCGTACGGGATATCCGGTACATTTATATTTAAGATATTCCCTGCACGCAATGGGTTCTTCTGTAAGAGCGCAAGAATATCGCATGTCACTTTCGCCGCACTTTCATAATGCGTTTCGCCATCTAACGATACCGCAATTGAAGGTAAACCTAAATGACGGCCTTCAGTTGCCGCTGCAACAGTACCTGAATAAATAACATCATCCCCTAAATTAGGGCCACAGTTAATACCAGAGACAACAATATCAGGACGTGGACGTACTACTTTATTAACCCCAATATAGACACAATCTGTTGGCGTTCCCTCTTGTACAGCAAGGTCACCATTAATTAGTGTTTGAATTTTAAGTGGTTTATCTAATGTTAATGCATTAGAAGCCCCACTACGATTGCGATCAGGCGCAATCACCTGAACATGATAATATTGGCGTAGCGCTGCCGCGAGGGTTTGAATCCCGGGCGCATTTACCCCATCGTCATTACTCAATAAAATCTTTAGCATCGACATTATCCTGCCCATTTTGATTAATAATTTCTCTCACAACACTGGTTGCAAAACAACCTGAGTTTAAGAAAAAATTCAGTTTTACCGCCGAGTCGTCCAACCATTCCCACTGTAAGTTTTTAGGTTTAGTTATCACCGCTCGTCTAGCTGGAGAAACTCGTTCACGCTGCATTAAAGAGATAAAGGGTTGATAATCCGCTAAACACTGAGTTTCAAATGCCAGTGCTTCATCCTGAGTTCCCAACTCCCCATCACCCGGTAATGGCGCGGTAATGCTTAATTCGTTGGACTCTAGGCGAGGTTGCAATGTAGCAAACTCATCTTGTGTCGCGACAAACCAACTTCCTCTACCGGTTAATTGCAATGCGTCTCCCAACATCACGTGTTGAGCGGTATTATTTGCAATACGTTCGCTTGCCACATGGTTAAACATTGCACTACGAGCAGCTGAAAGATAGAAGCTACGCTTGTTGCGTTCACGTACGTTGGTTTCTTGGTTTGCCCAACGTAACGCTTGCGTTAAATTTTGTCCATCACGCCCAAAACGTTGTTCACCAAAGTAATTAGGCACCCCTGTTAATGCAACTTTCTGTAAACGCTGTTCAACATCTTTTGCATCCGAAATATCACGCAACGTTATTTCAAACTGGTTTCCTTTCAAGGAACCAATACGTAATTTGCGTTTTTGCCGAGTAACAGCCAGTATTCGGCAGCCTTCGAGTTGCCAAGTCGAAAAAACAGGTGTTTCTTTACCCGGCATTTGCAGGCAAAACCACTGCTCTGTCACTGCATGCCTATCTTTTAAACCTGCGTAACTGACAGCTCTCGCTGAAATTTTAGCAAATTTTGCTAGTTGTTCAGCAACAAACACGGTATTACAGCCTGTTTTTTCCACACGAACCATAACATGTTCGCCTTCGCCATCTAGCTCAAAGCCTAAATCTTCTTTGACGATAAAATCTTCAGGGACACTTTTTAACGTGCCAGAAGATAATGGCTTACCATGCAGGTACTGAACATTCATTACTTTCATTACTATTATCTTTTATTAAAAGAACAACCGCAGCACAGGCAATGCCTTCTTTACGCCCCACAAAACCGAGTTGCTCTGTTGTGGTCGCTTTCGCATTCACATCATCCATGTGGCACTCAAGATCTTCGGCAATATTCACACGCATCTGAGCGATATGAGGCAACATTTTTGGCGCCTGAGCCATGATAGTAATATCAATGTTACCAATGCGATACCCTTTGGCACGCACATGGCAAAATGCGTCTCTCAATAAGACTCGGCTATCCGCCCCTTTATATGCAGGGTCCGTATCAGGGAATAATTTACCAATATCCCCCAGTGCAGCAGCGCCGAGAATTGCATCGGTTAACGCGTGTAAGACCACATCACCGTCAGAATGCGCGAGCAAACCTTGTTCATAAGGGATACGCACGCCACCAATGATGATAGGGCCTTCGCCACCAAATTTGTGTACGTCAAAACCGTGTCCGATTCTCATTTTTTTTCCTTAGTTGTTCATTCTTGAAAGATAAAATTCCGCTAAAGTGAGGTCTTCTGGGCGCGTCACTTTTAAATTATCAGCGCGGCCAGCAACTAACACAGGTTGGTGGCCGCAATATTCTAGCGCAGAAGCTTCATCGGTGATCACTGCGTTTTCTTTCAAGGCTTTACTTAGACAATCCCGTAATAATATTAACGGAAAAAATTGTGGTGTAAGGGCATGCCATAACGCTTCACGTTCAACGGTATGGTCAATTAATTGGTTGGCTGTTGAACTACGTTTCATGGTATCACGCACTGGGGCAGCGAGGATCCCACCACAACAATTTTGTTCCGCTGCTAATTGAATAATTTCATTTAAATCTGATTGATGAAGGCAGGGACGCGCTGCATCGTGCACTAATACCCAGCAATCTGAAAATTGGGGATTAGCAATTAAAAAATCCAGTCCCGCTAATACTGAATCGGCGCGTTCTTTGCCACCAATAACCGTCGTCACTCGAGGGTCATTAGAAATTTCAAGTTGTTGAAAATAATCATCTTCCGCACTCAACGCAACCACAATTTCTTGCACTTTATCATTTTCTAGCAATGCGCTGATGGTGTGCTCAATGATTGTTTTACCTGCAACCTGCAAGTATTGTTTTGGGCACTCTGCATTCATACGGCTACCTACCCCAGCAGCAGGAATCAGTGCAACAATTCGCGGAAGATTATTTTGTGGGGCATGGTTTGGATTTGTCATTGTTGAATTCTTACATCAGAAATTATCAGGCTAATGGGTATACTATTTTGACATCATATTATTGTGTCTATTTCTGGTTATTACTTTCTTTAACCATTCGATAAAATGACTCTCCAGGTTTGATCATCCCAAGCTCTGTTCGGGCTCGTTCTTCAATCGCATCTTGGCCATCATTTAAGTCGTTGATTTCAGCGAATAGCTGTTCATTACGCATTTTTAAGCGCGAATTTACAATTTCCTGAGCGGCGACATCATCTTTGACTTGTACGTAGTCATGTATGCCATTTTTGCCTAACCATAAGGAATACTGTAACCAAGCTAATATCGCAATTAATAGTAGCGTTAATTTACCCATCTTGCCCCCTGAAATGATTTGCTAATCATCCCATAACTCAACGATTGACGCTACTGTGATACTAAAATTGTGCTAAAAAGTCAGATTAAGTCGGGTTTGAATACGCAAAATACCGCCTTATTTTACCATCAGATAAAATAAAGGAGGTATTTAAGCTGTATTAATAATCTAGCTGAATGACATGATTGCGCAATAAAAGCGCAATGATTTGGGAAAGGGAATCCGAAATGGGTTGTTGTCCATCCAGATGCAGCTCAGGGTTTTGAGGTATTTCATAAGGGGAATCAATCCCCGTGAATTGTTTTATTTTTCCTTCCCGTGCTTGTTGATATAACCCCTTGGGGTCTCGCTGTTCACAAATACTTACGGGGGTATCCACGTACAACTCAAAAAATTGCTCAGGTTCAAATAAATCACGAACTTTTTGTCTATCCGCTTGGAAAGGCGAAATAAATGCGGTCGCAACAATTAACCCTGCATCAACCATTAACTTCGCCACCTCCCCCACTCGACGAATATTTTCTTGCCTATCGGCCTCATTAAACCCTAAATCACGGCATAAACCATGGCGAATATTATCGCCATCCAATAAATAGGTTTTCATTCCCATGGACGTCAATTGGTGCTCTATTGCCCCTGCTAATGTCGATTTCCCAGAACCTGATAACCCGGTGAACCACAACACAGCACCTTTATGGCCATTATTACTTTCACGTAATTGGCGAGTTACTTGATGTTGGTGCCAAACAATATGGTTTTCTTTTGTCATCCGTATTATTTCCCACCCAATACATCACGCGCACCCCAATGTGGGAAATGGCGGCGTACTAATTTGTTTAGCTCAATTTCAAATTCACTAAAATCACTGGGTTGATCAAAAACAGGGGCTTGTGTTTCGCGGACTAAACCCGCGCCAACCGTCACATTTGTGAGCCTATCAATAAAAATCATTCCACCAGTGTCTGCATTGCGTTGGTAGTTTTCCAGTAACAATGGCTCATCAAAGGAAAACTCGACTAAACCAATCCCATTCAACGGCAGCTCTGTCGCTACTTTCTGGGTTAAATTATTGATATCAACTTGGTATTGAATATTTTCTACTTTTGCTCGACTGCGTTTTCCCGCAATTTTAATATCAAGTTGTTGGCCTTGAACTAATGGCTGTTCAGACATCCACACGACATCGACAGAAGCATGCTGCGTCGTTTGTAAGGTTTCATCTTGTGCAACAATTAAGTCGCCACGACTAATATCAATTTCATCCTCAAGTACTAATGTAATCGCTTCCCCCGGTATAGCAAAATCTTGTTCCCCTGAAAAAGTCACAATTTCTTTAATTGCTGAAGTGGCGCCTGATGGCAACACTTTGACCTTTTGACCCACTTCCACGATCCCTGCTGATAATGTCCCGCTGTATCCGCGAAAGTCTAAATTTGGGCGGTTCACATATTGCACAGGGAAACGCAAAGCTTGCTCCGAAGCTTTTTGTTCCACTTGAACATTTTCTAATATCGATAATAGCGTATCACCTTGATACCACTTAAAATTATCGCTAGCATTTACAATATTATCGCCATCTAGGGCTGAGATCGGTACAAACCAGACCGTTAAATCCACAGGCAACTCCATTGCAAACTTTTGGTAATCCTGCTTTATTTTTTCAAAAATGGCTTCACTGTAATCCACCAGATCCATTTTATTGACGGCAACAATAATATGGCGGATCCCAAGCAATGTACTAATAAAACTATGGCGACGCGTTTGTTCCTGTACCCCTTTTCGAGCATCGATCAACAAAATAGAAAGTGAGCAAGTTGATGCCCCTGTCGCCATATTGCGCGTATATTGCTCATGGCCGGGGGTGTCCGCAATAATAAATTTGCGCTTTTCTGTTGAAAAATAACGATAAGCCACATCGATGGTGATCCCCTGCTCACGTTCAGCAGCAAGGCCATCCACCAGCAGAGCAAGGTCAAGTTTTTCCCCTTGAGTCCCTATCCGCTTACTATCACTTTGCAAAGTTGACAGTTGGTCTTGGTAAATTTGGCGAGTATCATGCAGTAAACGGCCGATTAAGGTACTTTTACCATCATCCACATTACCGCAGGTTAAAAAGCGTAATAATCCTTTATGTTGCTGCGCCAATAAATAAGGTTCTACACCACCTTGCTGTTCAATTTGATGAGCGATTGATTCATTATAAACGGCTTGTGCCATGATTTTTCTCCTGACTTTGCGTATTAACCTTGCCCACTAAAAATAACCTTGGCGCTTTTTCAACTCCATCGAAGCGGATTGGTCGCTATCAATCAGCCGCCCCTGTCGCTCACTCGTCGTAGAAATCAACATTTCTTCTATAATCTCAGGCAGCGTTTGTGCTTCTGATGGCACAGCTCCCGTCAGTGGCCAACAACCTAATGTTCTAAAACGCACTTTTTGCTGACTAATGACTTCACCCGCTTGTAGGTCAATACGGTTATCATCCACCATTAACAAAGTACCGTCCCGCTGAATAACTGGCCGTTCTTTTGCAAAATACAGGGGAACAATATCGATGTTTTCCAAATAGATATATTGCCAAATATCGAGTTCTGTCCAATTTGATAGTGGGAAAACACGAATACTTTCCCCTTTATTGACCTGCCCATTATAGTTATGCCACAGCTCAGGCCGCTGGTTTTTAGGGTCCCAACGATGAGATCGGTCACGAAAAGAGTAGATCCGCTCTTTTGCGCGTGATTTCTCTTCATCACGACGAGCACCGCCAAATGCAGCATCAAAACCATATTTATCCAAAGCCTGCTTTAAGCCTTCAGTTTTCATAATATCGGTGTGCTTAGCACTGCCATGTACAAACGGGTTGATCCCCAGCTTTTCTCCTTCAGGGTTACGATGAACAAGTAGCTCAAAACCGTATTTTTCTGCTGTTGCATCACGAAACTCGTACATTTCACGAAATTTCCACCCCGTATCAACATGTAAGAGAGGAAATGGCAGTTTTCCCGGATAAAATGCCTTGCGTGCTAAATGGAGCATCACAGAGGAATCTTTACCAATAGAGTACAGCATGACTGGGTTAGCAAATTCGGCGGCAACTTCACGAATAATATGAATACTTTCTGCCTCTAACTGCTGTAAATGAGTCAATTTTTTGTCGTTCACGATAGCCCCTTACTTAAGCCAGTTCCAATACGGCACTGCGCCATCTGATGTCTTCGGTTTGAGAACCAAACCACGCGAGTTGTTGGTGCAATGCAGCTACTTCACCAACCACTATCAAAGCAGGAGCGGGTGCCTGCTGTGCTAATACTTCAAGCTCGTTTAATTTGCCAGTCACTACTTTTTGTTCACGCCGAGTGCCACAGCCGATAACAGCAACAGGGGTATTTTCAGCACGGCCGAATTGAATCAACTGTTCGCTGATTTTCGCGGCCTTTACGGTGCCCATATAGATAGCTAGCGTTTGGTTCCCTCGAGCAAGCGCCTGCCAATCAAGTTCCATTCCATTTTCACGACAATGACCTGTAATAAACGTAATACTCTGTGAATGCTCGCGGTGAGTCAGCGGAACCCCTGCGTAAGCGGCTGCACCAATCGCCGCTGTTACACCAGGAACCACTTGAAATGGGATCCCCGCTTGTGCCGCAACTTGTAGCTCTTCTCCCCCTCGCCCAAACACAAAAGGATCACCACCTTTCAGGCGCACCACTTTTTTACCTTGTTGAGCAAATTTCACGATCAAAGCATTGGTTTCTTCTTGGGAAACACTGTGATTTCCTGCGCGTTTCCCAACACAAATTTTGTCAGCATCGCGACGAACTAGTTCGAGTATTTCTTCACTCACCAGATGGTCATACAAAACCACCTCTGCACTTTGTAAAACTCGCAACCCTTTTAACGTCAGTAGCCCCGCATCTCCCGGACCGGCACCGACTAAGGTTAATTCGCCATGGTTATCAGGTTCATACAATTGACGTTCCAATTGTTGTTCCGCTTCACTGAATTGCCCTTTTTCAACTAGCGAAGCAAAACGTCCACTGAAACTTTTTTCCCAGAAGCGCTTCCTTTCACGCATACTCGTTAGTGTTTCTTTGACTTTATGACGCCAGCGGCCGGCTATTTCCGCCATTTTTCCCAAGGAAGTTGGTAGCATCGTTTCCAGTTTTTCTCTAAGTAAACGAGCCAAAACAGGTGCCGTCCCTCCTGAAGAGATCGCCACAATCACCGGGGAACGATCAATAATAGAAGGTACAATAAATGAACATAACGGCTGGTCATCAACCACGTTAACGAATACTTTCCGTTCATTAGCGTCATAGAAAACGGTTTCATTCAGTAATGCATCATCTGTTGCTGCGATAACTAAAAAAGCATCATCTAAATGAATGGATTGGTAATCTTCAGCTAACCAAACAAATTTATTTTGTTGGTGCTCCGCTTGTAACTGCATACATAACGTCGGTGAGATGATCACTAAGTCAGCTTGTGCTTTTATTAGCAATTCTGCTTTTCGTGCTGCGACAACACCGCCGCCAATTAACACGACCTTTCGCGTGCGGACATCGACAAATAATGGTAAATAATCCATCTTGCTCACCCATCGTTATATAAACTGATTATAAGAAATATAAAATTGACTATATGGCTTCAAACAATAGGTTTGAAATGACAAAAAGCTCTTTCTTGTAACTGAAAGGAATAAGCCAAATAATCATCACAACCCTGATAGAAAATCGATAAATACAAATAAAAAATAAAACTTAGATTAAATTTAACAAGTTAACTAATTACTGATTTAATTTAATAATTAGCTTGAAATACTTTTTTAAATACAAAAGTATTCCTTTGTAATTAAACAAATATTTTATTTATTTAGTTATTATTTGCTTATATTCAATACCCTAAATAATTCGAGTTGCATGTAGACAACAACGCTGCGGCTTGAATTATGACTAAATTAATACTCTAAATAATTCACGTTGCAGCTAGGCGGCAAGTAAATGAGTCACTAGGAGCATACACTAGTATGTGACTAGTGCGAATGCACGTAGCCAACAACGCTGCGGCTTGAATTATGACGAGTATTTAGTTTTCATGCAGCCCGCATTCACGCTTTAATCCAAAAAAACGAGTATCTTCTTCATTCATTCCCTCTTCCCATTTGCGAGTTGTATGGGTATCACCAACCGATAAATACCCTTGCTCCCACAGAGGATGATAGGGCAAATCATATTTTGTTAGATATTCATAAACTTGCTTATTATTCCAATCAATCACTGGTAAAACTTTAAAAATGCCTTTTCCGATACCTAGCACAGACAAATTTGCGCGGCTTGCTGATTGCTCTCGCCGTAAACCTGAAAACCAAGTTTGTGCCTGTAATTCATGTAACGCGCGCTCCATTGGCTCAACTTTATTCAATTGGTTATAACGCTCAATACCATCAAGCCCTTGCGTCCAAAGTTGACCATATAGCGCTTCTTGCCAAGCAGGTGACTGCTTTGCTCGATACACCTGTAAATTTAAATTCAACTTATCTGTTAACGCCTCAATAAATTGATAGGTCTCTGGGAACAAATAACCGGTATCCGTTAAAATAACTGGGATATTTGGCACAATTTGCGTCACCATATGCAATGTTAGTGCCGCTTGGATACCAAAGCTGGAAGACAACACAAACTCTGCGGGTAAATATTCAATCGCCCACTCAACCCGTTGCAATGCATTCATAGCTTCTAACTGGGAATTAAACTCCGCGAGATAAGCGACTTGTTGGGGCTTATCGAGTGCGGTGAGTGTTGCTAGCTCAAGTCGACTCATACCGCCTCCTTTACCTCATAAAAATCGATGGCTGAATTCAATACCGGTTTTACGACATTGGTGCGAATAAGAAAATCGCCAAACCCTTCGTCAGGCAAGCGTGCCTTTGCCCAGTCACCGATTAATTCATCTAAAATGGTTAGAATTTCCGCACTGCTAATATTTTCACGATACATGCGTGGAATACGAGTACCAATGCGATTTCCACCTAAATGTAAGTTATATCTATCAATAGCTTTACCGACCAGCCCAACCTCTGCCAACATCGCTCGCCCACAGCCATTAGGGCAACCCGTTATCCGCAAAACGATATGTTCATTGGCCACTTGATGAGAGGCCATAATACTTTCCACCTGACTAATAAATTCAGGTAAAAAGCGTTCGGCTTCCGCCATCGCGAGCGGGCAAGTTGGAAATGATACACAAGCCATGGAGTTTTCACGTTGCGCCGTTATGTCATCACTCATTAACCCATGAGATCTGGCAATCGCTTCAATTGCCGCTTTTTCACTTTCAGGCACCCCCGCGACAATTAAGTTTTGGTTTGCCGTTAAACGAAAATCACCTTGATGAATACGCGCAATTTCGGCCACACCGGTTTTTAATGGCTTATTTTCTAAATCAATTAATCGACCATTTTCAATAAACAATGTTAAGTGCCAGCGATTATCAATCCCTTTGAGCCAGCCAATTTTGTCACCACGTTCAGTGAATTGATAAGGCTGAATGGGCTCAAAAGTTACACCAGAGCGCCTTTCGACCTCTGCTTTGAAAGTATCGACTCCTACACGTTCAAGGGTATATTTGGTTTTTGCATTTTTACGTTCAGTTCGATTGCCCCAATCCCGTTGAGTGGTGACTATCGCTTCTGCAATGGCTAATGTTTTGTCTAATGGAATAAACCCAAACTCACTGGCTAAGCGAGGAAATGTTGTGGTATCCCCATGAGTCATAGCAAGGCCCCCACCCACCAGCACGTTAAAACCAATCAACTCACCGTTTTGGGCAATTGCGACAAAGTTCATATCATTTGCATGCAAGTCCACATCATTTAGTGGTGGGATCACGACTGAGGTTTTAAATTTTCGTGGCAAATAAGTTTGCCCTAAAATTGGCTCTTCATCCGTTGTCACTATCTTTTCTTTATCTAACCAAATTTCCGCGTAAGCGCTAGTGCGCGGTAATAAATGTTCAGATATTTTCTTTGCCCATTCATAGGCTTGTTGGTGCAATTCGGATTGCACAGGGTTAGATGTGCATAACACGTTACGGTTAACGTCATTCGCCGTTGCAAGGGCATCTAAACCAACATGACTTAGCATTTGATGGGCAGGCTTTACATCCCCTTTGAGGATGCCATGAAACTGAAATGTTTGCCGATTCGTAATACGCACACTGCCATACAGCGTATGCTCCGTGGCAAACTTATCAATATCAAGCCATTGCTTGGGCGTAATTATGCCGCCCGGCAAACGACAACGCAGCATCATTGCATGGCGAGGCTCGAGTTTTTGTTCTGCCCGCTCGGCACGAATATCACGGTCATCTTGTTGATACATACCGTGAAAACGAATCAACAGGAAATTATCACCCTCAAAACCTCCCGTTAACCCATTTTTTAAGTCATCCTTAATGGTTCCACGCAAGTAATTACTGTTTTGCTTCATGCGTTCACTGTCAGCAAGTTTACCTTCGACAATTAAGGGCTTTTGTTGTTGTTCATTGCTCATTAATAAACATCCCTCTGATAACGGCGCATTACGCGCAGCTCACTTAAAAATTCATCAGCTTCTTCACTATCCATGTTCCCGTATTGGCTGACGATATCTAATAATGCCTGTTCGACATCTTTGGCCATCCGGTTTGCATCACCACATACATAGATGTGCGCACCTTCTTGTAACCATTGCCATACTTCTTCACCTTGTTCGCGAAGTTTATCTTGTACATAGATTTTTTCTTGCTGGTCGCGGGACCATGCTAATGAAATATGGGTTAATAAACCGTCTTTGACATAGCGCTGCCATTCCACCTGGTAGAGAAAGTCGTCAACAAAATGTGGGTTACCAAAAAATAACCAGTTTTTCCCTGTCGCACCGTCATTATCACGCTGCTGTAAGAAAGCACGAAATGGCGCGATCCCGGTGCCAGGGCCAATCATGATCACAGGTGTATTTGGGTCTTGTGGAAGACGGAAGTTATCATTGTGTTCAATGAATATGCGAAGTTCATCATCCTCATTTAAGCGGTCAGCTAAGAAACCTGATGCACCACCAGTACGTGCCTTACCATCAATCTCATAGCGGACAACCCCAACCGTTGCATGAACTTCATTTTCTACCTCAGATTGGGAAGAAGAAATCGAGTACAAACGAGGGGTTAGCGGACGCAGTAGGTCAACAAATTCTTGGGCAGTAGGCTGAGATGCCGCTTGGCGTACCATATCGACGATTGGCGTATTTTGTGCGTAGTGCAAAATAGCGGCTTTATCGCTAATCAATGACAACAACGCATCATCTTTTGACAACTGAGCATATTTTTCAACAATTACTGGGGTATTTTGTGTCAGTTCTAATTGATAAATTAGCGCATCGCGTAGTGAATGGCGCTGTGAACCAATAAAGACTTCTTCGTCACCTTGCAACCACAACAAAGCCACCAGCTCATCAACTAAAGCAGGGTCATTATCGAACCAAATACCTAGCGCGTCACCAGGTTGATAACGTAAACCAGAGTCACCGAGATCAATTTCAATATGGCGAACATCTTTTTGCGAGTCTCGACTGGTGATCTTTTGATTGCTCAGAAGTGACGCAGTTAATGGCGCAGTTTTACTATAAGGTGATGAATGAATTTCATTCACACTTCCTGTTTGAGTCGCCAATAATTGGCTATCACTTTGAGCAGGAACGCGAGCTTTTAAAATTTGTGTCAGGTTTTCAACCCACTCACTCGCAATCGCTTGATACTCAACATCGGCATCAATTCGCTCGGTTAACGATACGGCCCCTAATGATGCAAGTCGCGAATCGAAATCTTTACCCGCCTGGCAAAATTTTTCGTAAGAGGAATCTCCCAGCGCAAAAACCGCATAGCGGGTTTGTGATAAATTAGGGGCTTTTTTAGAATGAAGGTATTTATACAATGCAACCGCTTCTTCGGCGGGCTCCCCTTCACCTTGCGTTGACGCTACAATAACCAACACTTTCTCTTGGTTGATTTGCTTGAATTTATAATCCCCTGCATTTACTAAATTCACACTAATTTTTTCAGCAACCAAGCGCTCTCTGAGCTGCTCTGATAGGCGACGTGCATTTCCTGTCTGTGAT
This sequence comes from Providencia sp. PROV223, assembly GCF_028479245.1. NCBI lineage: Bacteria > Pseudomonadati > Pseudomonadota > Gammaproteobacteria > Enterobacterales > Morganellaceae > Providencia > Providencia sp. PROV223. Next base: position 9,029 of record NZ_JAMPNG010000021.1, on the reverse strand, counting down.
GCTGAGATAATTGTGATAGTGTCTTGCGTAACTGCAGGCGTACTGACCGATGCATCAACTTGCGTATTTTGATTTACCACTCCCCACAAATACCCAGAAAGCCATGCGAGTTGATGAGATGAAAAATCATCAACGGCCGTCTGTAAACGTGTTAATTGCTCAACAGATATTGGCAGCGCCGCTAATGGCGGCTGTTTTTTTGTCATTATCTTGTAACCCCAGCGTTATTCATCTTTGATTTAAAAAAACGATGCCATGTCATTACCCCAGAAAAGACCGACAACCTAATACCTGCCCATTCCCCCAAATAATTAGGGTAATAAAGCAAAAAATACCGCAGTACCTGAAACATATAGGGTATGCCGTTAGGTTATAACAACCCTAGATAATGGGATAAGAAACGATAGCCATAATTAATAACTAAAAAGCCTAAAGCAATTAACTGATGGATCATATTGATAAAAGCGGTTAACGCTATTTTAGTAATTAAAGATATTTTCACCTAAAAATGCAGTACAATACGCTGTTTATTCACAACAAGGAGCCACATATGAGCACAACAATCTATAAAGATTTCACTTTCGAAGCCGCCCACAAACTTCCTCATGTACCAGAGGGTCATAAGTGTGGCCGACTCCATGGCCATTCTTTCATGGTGCGTTTAGAAATCACTGGTGAAGTCGACTCACATAGTGGTTGGATTATTGATTTCTCCGATGTAAAAGCCGCTTTTAAGCCTATTTGGGAACGCTTAGACCATCACTATTTAAATGATATAGAAGGGTTAGAAAACCCAACGAGTGAGGTATTAGCCCAGTGGATTTGGCAGCAAACTAAGCCTTTACTATCATTATTAAGTGCGGTTACCGTAAAAGAAACCTGCAATGCAGGCTGCGTCTATCGCGGAGAAGCTTAAAAGTTAATGCACTAAAAAAGCCATTTATCATAGGGATACACGCTCCTCAGACCGCTGACTTAGCGGCAAGCCTAATAGGTTTTAAACATAAATGAGGGGCTAAATCCCTATATCCTTACTTTCGACTCATCACTCATCACCAATATCAATGCCCAACGCTGTATAGAAAGCTTCCTGACTGCCTTTTACAGGCTAAATCCTAAAGATCCATACGTTATTAAGGTCGAGATTAAGGCAATAAATCAGTGGCTGATATTCCCCCCTTAACATTAAGGATATAAAAACATTTATTTGACATAGTGCATCAAATTATAACCTGATCTATTATTTATCATTATTTACTTTTAATAAGGCAGGGAAAATGAATCTATTTCAACAAACACCTAAGTCCAGAAGGCGCTATGGGCTGGCAGCATTTATCGGTTTAATTGCAGGTATTGTCTCTTCGTTTGTCAAGTGGGGCGCTGAAGTTCCATTACCCCCAAGAAGTCCAACGGATATGTTTAATGCCGCTTGTTCACCTGAAACACTGATTCGTGCAGCAGAACAAATTGACTGCTCACGCAATTTCCTCAATCCACCTTATATTTTCTTAAGAGATTGGTTAGGAATTGCAGATCCTAACTCTGCAGTTTATACCTTTGCTGGGCACGTTTTTAACTCTGTGGGTGTTACTCACATCATATTTTCTATCGTGTTTGCGGTCGGGTATTGCATTGTTGCTGAAATATTCCCTAAAATTAAGCTATGGCAAGGGTTGTTAGCAGGTGCACTGGCGCAATTATTTGTCCATATGATTTCATTCCCTCTAATGGGGCTCACCCCTCCACTTTTCGACCTGCCATGGTATGAGAATGTGTCAGAAATATTTGGTCATTTAATTTGGTTTTGGTCTATTGAAATTATTCGCCGTGACTTACGTAACCGTATTACTCACGAGCCAGATCCTGAAGTACCATTAAACCAACCATTTAGATAATTTAAAGACCCCCAATAAGCGTTTTCCAGCTATTGGGGGTTACTGCTACGTTATCGCTATTTTTATTATTGAATATCCAAATACTTATGTGTCTGAATCGATAACCGCCAGTTACGTTGAATGCAGGTTGCAATACACAATTTTGTTGCTGCCGCCTTTTGGCTAATTGGCTGCAATGCCACTGATGGAGAGGGCTCGACAGTACGTAATGCTAAAATTTTCTCAAGAGCCTCAATATCTTTTTCGCGAGCAACAGGATGCTTAATTTCATTAGCACGATTTACTGCTTGGCTGATCACCTGTAACCCTCCTTTCATACCGACTTTTGGTGATACGGTAACCCATGTGTTATCTGTGCATTGAATAGGGTATGTGCCGCTAGTTTCAATTTGGCATTGATATCCGTGTTGTTCTAATATCCCAGTCAGTGGCTGTAAATCATAAATACAAGGCTCACCGCCGGTAATAACAATATGCTGTGCGCTGAAGTGTTTTTCTTTCATTAATTGAATCAATGCCTCACCGCTTGCCATGGCCCATAAATCTGAATCAATCGTTTTAAGTGCGATATCCCCTAGGGTCGATTCTTTATCTTGTTCTTTTTCCCATGTTTGTTTGGTATCACACCAGCTACATCCAACTGGGCAGCCCTGTAAACGAATAAACACAGCAGGAACACCAGTAAAAACCCCCTCTCCCTGAATGGTTTGGAAAATTTCATTAATTGGGTATTTCATATCACTCCTAAAATAGTTAGCTAAGCACGCATTATATTGCAGATATCTATCTCACGAACAAGGAAGTTTGTGATAATGTAGCCACCTTAGGGTTCAATAAAGTACGTCCGACTGAATAAACAATACCGAAAGCATATTCGGAACAACATATCGAACGAAGAAAAAGACAGGAAAAGACATGCAAAGTAGTGAACAAAATCAACTCAGAAAGGGGCTGAGTGTTCGGCACATTCGCTTTATGGCTCTAGGGTCAGCGATTGGTACCGGCTTATTTTATGGTTCTGCTTCTGCCATTCAAGCGGCAGGCCCAGCAGTTTTACTCGCTTATATGGTCGGTGGTGCCGCTGTATTTATGGTCATGCGAGCCTTAGGCGAGATGGCAGTGCATCACCCAGTACCCGGTTCATTCTCTCACTACGCTAGCCATTACATGGGCCCCCTCGCTGGTTTTTTGACTGGCTGGAACTACGTATTTGAAATGTTAGTCGTGTGCTTGGCTGATATTACCGCTTTCGGGATGTACATGGGGTTCTGGTTTCCACATGTTGACCAATGGGTATGGGTATTAAGTATCGTGCTATTTATTGGTGCGCTCAATTTATGCCATGTTAAAATTTTCGGTGAAATGGAATTTTGGCTGTCTATCGTGAAAGTCTCCGCAATCATCGCAATGATTGTTGGTGGTACCTTCTTAATGTTCTACGGTTTCGGCCAAGAAACTGACCATGCGGTGGGTATCCAAAATCTCTGGGAACACGGTGGCTTTATGCCTAACGGTATTGAAGGTGTTATTGCATCCTTAGCTATCGTAATGTTCGCCTTTGGGGGTATCGAAGTGATCGGTATTACCGCCAGTGAAGCACAAAATCCAGAAAAAACTATTCCTAAAGCAATCAATGCAGTACCCATTCGTATTTTATTATTCTATGGGTTAACACTTTTTATTCTGATGTGCATCTATCCGTGGAATCAAATTGGTCAGAATGGCAGCCCATTCGTCCAAATTTTTGATAGCTTAGGTATTCAATCAGCGGCAAATATCTTAAATATCGTGGTGATCACAGCAGCCGTCTCAGCTATCAATAGTGACATTTTTGGTGCTGGTCGTATGATGTATGGTATGGCTCAAGACAAGCAGGCACCAAAAGTCTTTACCAAATTAACGAAAAGTGGGGTGCCTTGGGTCACTGTGATGGTGATGTCCGTGGTAATGTTACTCGGCGTGTATTTGAACTACCTACTTCCAGAAAAAATCTTTGTGATTATTGCATCAATCGCAACCTTTGCAACTGTTTGGGTCTGGTTAATGATCCTACTTTCTCATGTCGCAATGCGTCGCCAAATGAGCGCTGAAGAAGTTAAAAATATCAAATTCCCAGTTCCATTTTGGCCGATTGGCCCTGCAATTACTATTGCATTTATGGTCTTTGTTATCGCGCTACTTGGCTTCTTTAAAGATACACAAGTTGCCCTTCTCGTCGGGTTTGCATGGGTCGCTATATTGAGCGTCACCTTCTTTGTCATGCGTAAATTTCAAAAATCTTAATCGACTAAAGTATTCGTAAAGTGAATTTAGGCCCTATATTTATATGATATAGGGCCTTTTGTTACCTATTGTGGTATCAAATGAGCGCTTGCTTAATATCGGCAATCAAATCATTAGCGCTTTCTAACCCAACTGATAAACGAATAAGCCCATCACTAATCCCATACTGTTTTCGTTCCTCAGCAGTGTAAGTAGAATGGGTCATACTTGCAGGGTGCTGAGCCAATGACTCACAATCACCTAAGCTAACCGCACAAGAAAATAGCTGTAGACGGTTCAGAAACTGCTTACCCGCCTCAAGTCCCCCTTTAAGTTCAAAAGCAATCATTCCCCCGGGTAGCTTCATCTGCTTTTGAGCTAATGAGTATTGCGGAAAACTCGGTAAACCTGGATACATAACCTGAGAAACTTCAGATAACGAAGCCAAATATTCTGCAACTTTCTGTGCATTCTCAACCACCCTTTCCATTCTGATTGGCAGTGTTTTCATTCCTCGCAATATCAGGTTTGCATCATGAGGGGATAAACATGCTCCAGTCATATCTTTCAGGCCAACCAATCTGATTTGCTTCGCTAATTCCTCAGTTGTTATAACAGCGCCAGCCATCACATCACCATGCCCATTCATATATTTCGTTAATGAATGAACAACGATATCCGCCCCAAGCTCAAGTGGTTTTTGAATGTAAGGAGTACAATAGGTATTATCTACTGTCACCAATATTTCTTGGTTATTTGCAAGGTTATATTGATGAACGATATTACTCACAGCATTAATGTCAACTAAGCGCATATTTGGGTTTGCAGGTGACTCGAAAAATATCATCTTTGTTTTTTCAGTGAGTTCCTGTGCCACATTATTTGGGTCACTCATATCAATGTGACGAACTTTGACGCCAAATTTAGCTAACCCATGATGAAAGAATGCATATGTGCAGCCATAAACCGTCATATCAACTAACAGCTCATCTCCTGGGCTCAGTAAGGTCCAAAGAGTCGATGTTATTGCCCCCATCCCTGAAGAAAATACAATTGCTGCATCTCCCTCTTCTAAATCAGCCAATCGCTTTTCTAGCAAACTCAATGTTGGATTATTTATTCGAGTATAAATATAACCATTCAATTCACCGCTAAAACAGGCAGCCCCTTCTTCGACATTGTTAAATACGTAAGTTGACGTTTGATAAATAGGAGAAGCGAGTGATCCTAAATTTTCGGCTGCATCATAGTAATTATGTATTACACGCGTATCAAAAGAATACAATTTATCTAATATCATACCACCTCCGAAATATTATCCCTCTTGTGGGGAAGACAATCGAGAACCCATTATTTGCAAGGTTCGTAAAACGGTACTAATTCCACGTAATGTATTTGGATCTTTTAATAAAACATACACCGAACGAAAATTTGGATTTTTACTATTATATCTCTCTTCCATTTTGGCCATATTATAAGCAGTACCTAGCTCCCAGACTGGCGCTAAAGTATCCTCAAATGAGTTTGCCAGTTTCTCTACAGTGCTATTATCGGTAATATCAATAAGGTCAGAAATTAAAGAAAGTAAATCAACAATATTATCTAAACGATTCAACTGTAATAAAGGGGCTAATTTTTCGGCGAAATGATCACCTGATTCAGAATTAAGAAGTTCAATTAGTTTACTTTGATTCTCATTATTCGACATTTTGATTTACTCCTTAAACTAAACCACGAATAGCAGCCCAATAAATACCTCTATTAAAACCATTTCTTAGTAATCCTCCTAATTTAGTTGGAGGCGTAGGAATAACGTCGTGTTTATAATCGTATTGCAAAGGCATCCCTGCCGTTAATCCCATTTGGGCAACAGCTTGAACTCGGCCATCATAAATAGCGGCAGGATAACCATAAATTAATTCTCCGCAAATATTATCAGCTATAATTGCAGCTTGATTATGGCAACTTCCACCTGCTTTACTGATCGGTAAATCAACGGTATCACCTATAACATAAACGCTATCAACACCATAAACTTGCATAGTTTCATGGTCGGTAGGTAACCAACCTTCACCATTATTATGCTCACTTAATCCGGTATTAATAACTGCCTCAACCGCGGTAATTGGCGGAGTACTGATCAATAAGTCGAAATTTTGGTCATCCCCTTCTTTCGAATAAGCTACCTTCTTATCTGGATCAACTTTATCTAAAGTAAACCCTCTTTGTGCTTTAATATTTTTAGCAGTAAATACTTCGGGAATAACTTCACAAACAGGTTGTTGCATAAATAAACAATTACGTAATAATTGTGAAACTGTTGGATAGGTATAAACAATTTCAATATTATCCCTAACTCGGCGTTTACGTAAAAACTCATCAATCATTAATGTTGTTTCCATCGGTGCGATACCACACTGATGAGGTACATTAGGCGTTTCAGGGAATGATACGGTAATAAAAACTCTACCTTTTTCAATCTTAGCCAGTTGGTCAGCTAACTTTCTTGATGCTTCATAAGCATAAAAATGATTACCAATATCTTTTAAACCTTCAATACGCTCTGGTTTAGGCACACAACCTGTCGCAATAACAAGAAAATCATAATTATATTTTTTTCCATCCTTCGAGTTTAGCGCTTTATTTTTAAAATCAAAGTACTCAATTTTATCAATAGCTAACTCTATTTCAGGCCTTAACAACTCTCTTTCTAGGCGACTTAATTCATCTTTAAAGAAGAGATTAAAGGCAACATACATAAATGCAGGTTTATAGTAATGTATTGGATTATCAGTAATTAATGTTATTTTTATTTTTTTGGAAAAAATTTCTTTACTCAATTTTCTGGCAAGTGTATTCGCTAGCATCGTTCCACCAGTCCCACCGCCAACAATAATTATATTTTTCATTACATTAACCACCGTATATATAATTAATTAAGTTTTATACGCTATCCCCATCAGTTATAAATATAGTCCATAGAAAATTAATTCCAATACAATAATTAGGGTATAGTTTAAAAAACAATAAATAAAACTAATCACTTATATATATATAACCTGACGAACAAGTTAGTTATAAAAATTATAATCATGGAAATTATATTACATAAAAATAATTTTATTTAATAAGAATAATGTCCAACAATATCCCAACGAAATAAAACATCTTCAGCAACTTGGCCATATCCTATATTGTGCATAACTAAATAACTTTGTGTACTTGGTGACTTTATCGAAGTTACAACACCGATATGTGGCCGACCATTATCTAAACGCCATGAGACAATATCGCCAGGTACATAATCACTGGCACTCTTTGAAATAGGCTTATTTTTCCCTTTACGTGAAAAAAAAGCCTCTAAATTAGGCACGCGACGATGATCAATATTTGTATCTGGCTTACGTAATCCCCATATACGTTGGCTGGGATATTGGCTAAAGTTTGCTTTCATGTCTTCATGTACTAATTTTTGTAAATCAATACCAATTTTTCGGTAGCTTCGTATAACTACATCAGAACAAACACCATATTGTTCGGGCACATCACCATTTGGATAAGAAATTTGTCGATAAGATGAGTCATAAATAACTAAACGAGGCAACTGTTCAGCATGTTTTGCCAACAATAAGCTAGACCCATTAGCTATTTGTGCAAAAAAGAAAAGAATGTATAAAAACGATGATTTCAATCTGATATTCCCTATAAAAGTAGTTCATCGAATCTACAATTAAATACGAGGGAAAATAAGGGAGATAATCTTAATTACTTAGAAAGCGTAAATTTGGTCATAATAGGGTTATGATCAGAAGCATCTGTTGGTAGTACAATGCTGTTTTTAACCTTCAATCCACGATAAAATACGTAATCTAAAGGGCGCCCAAAGGCCTTAGTACGGTAATCATCATTAAATGCAATTTCTTTTAAACCAACACTACGAATAAACCGTTTTAATGCATTTACTCGTTGCCTGCTCCATGCATTAAAATCACCCGCAAGGATCACTGGGCCAACATGTTTAGCAATATGAATTCCCAGCTTACTTAATTGCCGAGTATAAACATCCACACCAAAGCTGAAGTTAATTGCATGCACATTTGCTACCATCAAATGTTTTCCATTTGGTAACGGATAAACCGTAATCAGTGCAGATTTAGCTAGCCGTAAAAGTGGCTCTTTTTCTCGTAAAGGACAGCAGTATATCGGATGTGAAGCTGCAAGAGTCATCACTCCAGCAGGGTGAGGCGAGAAAGGTAATGCAGGTACTTGATCAGCGATTAATTTATGTGATGCCGCAAAAGATATTAGCTCAGGTGACATTTGAGCCTCTTGCAGCAAGATTAGTTTTCTATCTTTCACTAATTCGTTAAGGGTGTGTTTCCAATTTGGACGTTGCTGTTTGTAAATATTCCATGTAACCACATCTAGAGTTTCGCCCGCTGCAAATAGTGGTAAACCGATTGGAAGTGATTCACCTAACATATGAACAGGCATCGGCTGAATACGTTTAGCGGGCTCACCTGCAATATACCGAACAGAATAGGTTCTTTTCGCCAAATTTGAAGTCCCTATATCACAGAAAAATAATGAAAATCTTACACTTTTTGATTAGTTACTACAGGTAGTATATCAAATTTGAGGTGTTATAGCTTATCAAATTTAACACAACCACCAACTTAACCATAAGGTATCTAAGTTTTACACTAAAACTATAAAATGGATAATATTGAATTAGGTGGCTATTCATAACACTTACCTTCTTTTATCCTCACCCTCTAAATAATACGTGAGTTGTTACTCACTACTTTATATCGTGAGCTGCCATTGACGGTAGTTATATTCATGACTAATGACCCTACGAAGAGGAATAAT